>DQSV01000074.1 GCA_015663075.1 Methanothermococcus okinawensis
CTATTTTCATGGCATCCCTGTATTTTTATTATTATTTATTTTATTATTATCTGCTATCTTTTTATTATTACATTATTAATTTATTAACTATTTTTATTATTAATTATTTTTAAATTCCTTAATATATTTTTCTAAATCCTTATCCTCAATTTTTGTAATCCATTTTTTAACTTCCCTACACCATTCTTCCATGGTATCCACAATTATTGATTGGACCTCACTAAAGGGTATTGCCTCATAGTTATAAAAATACCCTCCTCCTTTAAGATTAACCTGTTTTCTCTTTACAAGTCCCACATTAACTAAGTTTTGAAAGGATCTCTGCACTGTGCTCCTATCCCTATTTAATAATTCTGCAATAGTATTTACCCTTGAAGTTCCCTCCTTTAACAGTGTTAAATATACCGCCACATCAAAGGGTTTTATGCCAAAGATACAGCACATTATGCTTTCCAGGGTAAATGTTGAACAGGGAGTTTTAAATATTAACTTACTCATAACATCACCAATATATAAATAAAAATTAAGCATATCGGTTATAAAATAAATATATCATTTAAAACATTTAAAATATTTAAAGTATATTATTTAAAATTATTTAAAATATTCAAAATATTTTAAATGCCATAAAATGCAAAATGTAACTCTTAAAATTTGTAAATTTTATATTTTTTTAAGGAATTAAATCATAAATTACATTTAAATTTTAAAATTATGATTAAGACGATAATATAATTATTATCATATATTAATATTTTACTATATGACTATATTTCTATTTTAATAATTTAAAATAATAAAAAATCATAATTATAGTATTTATAAAATATATGTATTTAAAAAATAAAAATTAACAAGGAGATATTTTATGAGGGTAAAGGATATTATGAATCCTGTGATATATAAAATAGATGAGAATAAACCACTTAAAGATATATTAAAAACCATGAAAAATGAAGGCATTAAGAGGGTTTTTGTAGAAAATAGCAACAATAAAATTATAGGTGTTGTAAGTTATAGAGATTTGGTGGATTTGCTAATGACCATGTCCATGTTGGAGCTTTTAAATATTTCCAATAATATTGGCAGTATTGCTAAAAAGGAGATATTAAAAATTAATCAAAATGAAGATATTATAGAAGGAGCTAAAATAATGGTTCATGGGGATGTATCTGCATTACTTGTTGTGGATGACAATGACAACCCGGTTGGAGTATTATCTCAAACTGATTTACTGCGCTCAATTATAAAGGGATCCAAAGATAAATAATAGAATATATTAAAAAAATAAAAAAATATAATAAAAAGACGGTGAAATTGTGGAGAACTTTTCAGAGTGGTATGGAAATATACTTGAAAGGGCAGAGATATATGATTTAAGATATCCAATAAAAGGGTGCGGAGTTTATCTTCCCTATGGATTTAAAATTAGAAGATATGCCTTTGAAATTATAAGGAACTTACTTGATGAAGCAGGGCATGATGAAACATTATTTCCATTACTTATCCCTGAGAATCTTCTTGCAAAGGAAGGGAAACATATAAAGGGATTTGAAGATGAAGTATATTGGGTAACCCACGGGGGACAAAGGCCCCTTGATGTTAAACTTGCCTTAAGGCCCACATCTGAAACCTCCATATATTATATGATGAAGTTATGGATAAAGGTACATAGTGACTTGCCCATAAAGATTTATCAGGTTGTAAATACATTTAGGTATGAAACAAAACATACCAGACCCCTTATCAGATTAAGGGAAATAATGACCTTTAAAGAGGCCCATACTGCACATGCCACAAGAGAGGATGCTGAAAATCAGGTTAAAGAGGCAATAGACATATATAAAAGATTCTTTGATGAGTTAGGAATTCCTACTATTGTATCTAAAAGACCAGAATGGGATAAATTCCCAGGGGCAGAATATACCATGGCATTTGATACCATATTTCCAGATGGAAAGATTATGCAGATAGGAACGGTCCATAATTTGGGACAGAATTTTGCTAAAACCTTTGATTTAGAGTTTGAAACTCCTGATGGAGAAAAGGATCATGCCTATCAAACATGCTACGGCATATCCGATAGAGCCATAGCCTCAATCATAGCCATACATGGAGATGAAAAGGGACTTATCCTTCCCCCAAATGTTGCCCCCATTCAGATAGTAATTATTCCATTATTATTTAAAGGAAGGGAAAATTTAGTATTGGATAAAGCCAAAGAACTATATGACCTATTGAGGAACTTAGGATTAAGGGTAAAGGTTGATGATAGAGATATAAGGCCAGGAAGAAAATTCAATGATTGGGAACTTAAAGGAGTACCCCTTAGAATAGAAATAGGTCCAAGGGATTTGGAAAATGGAAAAATTACAATATATAGAAGAGATACTGGAGAAAAATTCCATTTAAAAGACCAAGAACTTAAAGAAGAGATAAACAATATACTTAATGACATAATAAACAATATGAAAGAAAATGCCAAAAATAAAATAGAGTCATTTATTAGTATTATTGAATGTAAAGAAGATGATTCTCTGGATAACTTAATAAATACCATAAGAGAAAAACTTGAAAAGAAAGGGGGCATGATACTAATACCCTTTAACAATAAAATATATAATGAAGACTTTGAAGAGAATATTGGTGGTTCCATTCTTGGAATAACTGAATACAATGGAAAGGAATATATTGCAATTGGAAGAACATATTAGTTATATTATTATAGAGAACATATTAGTTATATTATCATAGTATTTATTATAATTATTTATAATTATTATTTAATTAAATTTTATTTATTTATTTTTATTCGGTGGATTCTATGGTATATGGATATCCTCATGGTATAAAGGAATTTTTAATAATAGGATTTGGGGGATTTTTTGGAGCAATATTTAGATATGTAATATCCAATATTATTCCTGCTAAATTTGGATTGCCCCTTGGAACCTTTGCTGTTAATTTAATTGGAAGTTTTATAGTAGGATTTTTTATGTATTCTCCCTTAAATAATCTCCATCCCGAATATAGATTTTTGATAATTACTGGGTTTTGTGGTGCATTATCTACCTTTTCCACATTTACTTATGAGAATTTTTTTCTTTTGGAAAGAGGTTATTTTATAAATGTGATAGTAAATATTTTTTTAAATATATTAGGATGTTTAATGGCAATATATATGGGTAAATCCCTTTCAATGTTTTTATTAGGGAATTATTAAAAATAAATAGGTGGTATTTTTGAAAATTAAGCCAGAATGTGCTACATGCATTGTAAGACAGGTTGTTGATGCTACTAAGGAAATATCCAATAATGAAGTGGAACAATTTAAATTAATAAGTGCCTGTTTATCCTGTATAAAAGAGGAATATGGACCTGAGGCTGTTCCTGCATTTATGGGAACTGCTGTCCATAGGTATCTTAAAAAAATAAGTGGAAATAATGATCCCTATAGTAAATTAAAATATGTTGCCAATAAATTAGCAATGGATTATATAAATTCCATGAATGACAGTATATGCCAATATGATAACAAGTCTCCTTTGGATAGGCTAAAATACAAGGTAAAATTATCAATAGCAGGTAATGTTATAGATTTTGGGCCCTATAGTACCACATTGGATATTAATAAAAAATTAAATGAAACTATTAATGGCGAATTAAAAATTGATTATAGTAAGGAGTTATTGGATGATTTAAATAAGTCAGATAAATTATTGTATATTTGTGATAATGCAGGGGAAATATTATTTGATAAAATATTAATTGAGGAGTTAAATAAATATTGCGAGGTAGTTGCTTCTGTTAAGGGGGCCCCCATATTAAATGATGCCACAATGGAGGATGCAAAATTCATTGGACTTGATAAAATAGTTAAGGTAATAACAACAGGTTGCGATGTTATTGGTGTTAATTTGGAAGAATCCTCTAAAGAATTCCTAAAGGAATACTATAATGCAGATTTAATAATAGCAAAGGGAATGGGCAATTTTGAGAGTTTAAGTGAATACTCTATTAACAAGCCACTATACTACATATTCAAGGCAAAGTGTGCTCCCATTGCAGAATTTATAAATGTTGAAGTTGGAGACAACATACTTTTGAAGAATAAAATTTTATTAAAATGAAAAAATAATTATTAAATGGGATTTAAGAAAATCAAAATAATAGTTAAAATAAATAATATTATTTTGAGAATACCTAACAAAATGATAAATATATTAAAAACTAATTATGAAGTTATACATAATAGGATCAGGATTTAAAGTATTTCTTTTTGTTAATATTTATTTCTAATAAAAATATTATATATAAATAGATAAAAACCTATACCCTCTGGTGGTAATATGAAAAAGAGCCTTATAAAAAAAGCACTTAAATTGAGAGATGCAGGACTTTCAACTGTGGATATTGCAGAGGAGTTAAATACATCAGTAGATACTGCCCTTTATTTAATATTAAATGGGGAGAAACTTCTAAAGGAGCCTGAAGAAAAAATTAACAAAATAGAGAGTAGGACAGATATATTTGTAAATTGGGATAATGTCAAAACCTCCTCAAAGAGACTGAAGAATATTACCTCAATTATGTGTGATATGTTAAATACTATAGATTTTGATGTTATTCTTGGAATATCAACAGGAGGAGTTCCCTTAGCAACCCTAATGTCAGAGAAATTGGATAAAAATTTTTCCATATATATCCCTAAAAAACATCTCCATGGCAATGGTAAAACTGGATTTGTTGGACATAATTATCAGGACATGGAAAATAAGAATATAGTTATTGTGGATGATGTAATGACATCAGGAAATACCATGAGAGAAACTATAAATTACATAAAAAATATTGGAAACCCAAAGGGGGCCATTGTTGTAATTGATAAAAGTGGAATTGAAGAAATAGGGGGTATTCCTATTAAGGCCCTATTTAGGGTGGGAACTGTAGAATTAATTAAATAAAAAAATTTTTAGAATAAAAAAATTTAAATAAATAAATTTGAATCATTTATTTTTTTATTTTTTTATTCCAATGTCTTTTTAATGTTCTTAGGATGCTTTTTTTCCTTGTCTATCTCAATTTGTTTTAAAACTGAATCTAATGCATCCTTTAATACCTCTATAAAGTCCCATCTCTGCTTTTCTGATATTAATATCATATCTTCTCCATCCATTTCTATCCTTTTGGTGGTTGATAATTTGGGCTTTCCCTCTCCCACATAAAGTTTTCTCGGGGTCTTTACATATACCTTAACATCATAGTAGGATACATCTCCTCCCTTATCATGCTCCTTTTTTATGGATATTTTTATCCAGTGGATCCTTTTTGAATACTTAACTATTTTTTTAACCTCTGTCATTAGTATTCTCTCAGCCAATTCCCTCATATCCTCGTCAAATTCACCGTGAATCTCCACTTCAATTACAGATTCCCTTCTCAATTCCATTATATATTTCATTATATCTATTCTTGTTACAATACCCCTTAATGTACCCCTTTTAACCACTGGTACTCCTCTAATATCATGTTTCTCCATGAGTTTAGCCACATCGGCAATAGTGGAGTCTATTTCTATGGTTATTAGTGGAGTGTTCATTATAATAGATACTGGCTGGGACATTCTTGGAACTTTTTCTCCAACTACCTCTCCAAGGGTCATTCTTTTTTTAGGTTTATATACCTTTTTTAAAATATCATCCTCAGTAACTATTCCTGTAGGATTGCCCTCTCTATCCAATACTATCAATCTACCAATATTGTATTTTCTCATTAGACTTCTAGCCTTACCTATGCTATCATCTATGCCAATTGTAATTGGGTTCCTTGTCATTATTTTGGTTATTTTAACCTCTTTTAATAATTCAGAATTACCTGCTGTTTTCATTATATCGTAATCTGTTACAATACCAACTAACTTTCCATTATCATCCACTATTGGGGCTGCCCTTTGGCCACTCTCTATTATTTCACATACTGCATCCATTACTGGAGTATTCTGATTTATACAGTGAGGCCTAAACATTAGTGTTTCAACACTTTCATTTAATGAAGAGGCTAAGAGTAAATCGTGCATGGTTACTAAGTATATATCTTCATTGTCCAGAACTATTAAATTGTGGAAGTGGTGTTTTTCCATTATACCTATTGCCTTGGATATTGGGGTATCAGGGGTAATTGTAACGGGATTCTTTGTTGCAATCTCCATTATTGGTTTATTTAACATAACATCTCACCTTTAATATTTTAGTATAAATTTAATAAATGTTTAGAGGGTAATATAATATTATAAAAGAAATGCCTTAGGATATATTTAAACTTTTTTAATTTAAGAATTAAAAAGATATATTTAAAAATAATTTATAAAAATTAATTTATACAATAAATATAAAAAATAAAATTAAAATCAATATAATATGCTCTACTACCCATCAAAAATAACATGTAATTAATATAACTTATAAAAATTATGGCTCCATAGAAAAAATACAATAAAGAGATAAAAGAGAACAAAGAATTAATCAAATCATTGTAGATGAATACTAGCTATCCAAGACTAATGGGGAGATAATATCTCTAATAATCTGAGAATCTAAAATAATAAGAGAAGATTATAAGTTTAGAAACCATATTACGACATGATCTGTTTATTAATGCATTTTATATCCTTATTTATTTTTCAAATAAATATTTATAATATCACTTAAAATCGCTGAAGATGTTTCCACATCTCCTGCCCCTCTTCCGACCACAATAACCTCCTTTGCCAAATCAGTGTTTAACATGGCCACATTTAAAGAGCCCTTTACATTTAATGGATCATCAAGGGGTATTAATTTAGGACCTACCTCAAGTTTATTTTCACTTACCTCCCCAATCAATTTTATGGTATATCCTCCCTTATTGGCCATACTAAGTGCCTCAGGAGTTATTTTAGTAATTCCCTCAATATTAACATCCTTTATTGTAACCTCCATATTCATAATGGAATTTGCTAAGATAACTATTTTTGCAGCAGTATCTAATCCACTTATATCTTGATGTGGGTTGGTTTCTGCTATTCCAAGTTCCTGGGCTTCCTTTAATACAGTATCAAAATCAAGTTTTTCCCTTTCCATCTTTGTTAAAATATAATTGGTAGTTCCATTTAATATTCCCTTTATTTTTATAATCTCATTGCCAGCAAGGGTTTCTTTTGCTAAATTAATTATGGGCATTGCCCCCCCAACTGAGGCCTCATATCTAAATATTCTATTATGTTTTTTAGCATAGGACAATAGTTCATTGAAGTATAAGGCAAGAGGTCCCTTATTTGCAGTAATTACATGTTTTCCACTTTTAAATCCCTCAATTATATAGGTTTTGGCTGGCTCACCACTTTCTATGTTAGTAGGAGTGGCTTCAATAATGGCATCCGCCTCAATGGATTTTACAACCTCCACTATTGGCATGGAAGTTCCCTTTTCAGGGTACTTTGATATTTTTCCAGTTTCTTCCTTAACCTTTAATGCCAATTCAAGGTCCAAACCATTATCATCTATGGCAGCACCACTTCTATCACAGATTGCCACTACCTTTAGATCCATGCCATATTTATTTTTAAGATATTCCCTTTTTTTCCTAATAACATTAATAACCCCTTTACCAATTATTCCAAAACCAATTAATATTACCTTCATACTTTCCCTCATATTATTAAAAAGATTTAATAAATAATAAGTTTTTCTCCTTAGATAGTTTATCAAGTTCATTGTATAAATCATTTAATTTTTCAGAATCCACTATTATTTTCATTCTTGCAGAAGACTCTTTAAATGGATCAGGCATTGAGAGATCTAAATCTATCACCAACCCATATTTATTCAATCTATCAATGGTGTCTCTTATATCTGTATCCACCACATGACCAATAACAACTAAATCTATGTCTCTTTTTCTAATAGAGGTATTTACCTTTGTAATTGTAACATCCAACTTCTCAAGTTTGTTTATCATTTCATTTAATATCTTATCCTCCAAATCACCTACAACCAACCTTACAGGAATCCTTCCATCTACTTTCTTTTCCCTTAAATGTATTACACTATGTATATTTATACCCATTTTTGATATGGGAGTTAATGCCTTTATTAATTCTCCAGGGGTATCCTTTAATTCTAAATCTAAAATAATCATAACATCACCTTACTCAAGAGGAGGTTAATTTTTACATAAATATTTTTAATTTTTCTAATTGAAATAATATGCCTTACTTCCCATCAAAAATACCCCATCAACAACAAAATCTATTTGTTTTTAAAATATTTAAGAACCATTCTAAGAAAGAAGTAAGTTTCAAAAGGCACTTCTACTCTTTTTAGTTTAGGTAATTTACTGAGATTTATGGCGTTTGTGAGTAGAAGAGACATTTGGAATTTTTGCTTTTTAAATATATACTTTCCTTTATCATTAAGTGTTTTATCTTTTCTATTTTTCTATATATCTTAAGATTTAGATTGATTTATTTTATTATTTTTTAAATTATTTTAATTTTTTTATTATATTTTTTAATATATTTTTTATTATTTTTTTATGTTGTAAATGTAGGTTTAGAAAATTTATGTTTTCGACTATAATTTTTATTATTAATATGAGATAGGAATTAAGGTTTAAAAATTATATGATTAAAAATTTAATGAAATTTATATAACACCAATTTTATTAAATGTCATTTTGTAAATTTATTTTGTAATAATAATTTATATTATACTTATTTTTATTTTTTATTTTATTTTTTAATTTTTTAATCATATATATTCAAAGTGATAAAATGAAACTCAGATTAAGTGTTCCACAATGGCACCATAGTATGCTCCTGGATAAAGAAAGGTTGGCAATATTCAAAAGGGCCATAGAAAAAACAGTTAAGCCAAGGGATGTTGTTTATGATGTGGGCACAGGTAGTGGGGTATTGGCAATGTTTGCTGCTAAAATAGCAAAAAAAGTTTATGCCATAGAGTTGGATCCGATAACCTACCAATATGCAATAGAAAATATAAAAGTAAATAAATTCGACAATATAACACTAATAGAGGGGGATGCAATAGATTACAATATCCAGGATCGGGTGGATGTAATTATTGCAGAGATGCTTGATACTGCACTTATTACTGAACCCCAGATTCCAGTAATAAATTCCCTAATTAGAAAGGGAGTACTTAAGGAAAGTGGAAAAATTATTCCTGAAAGGGTGCATAACACTGCCCAAATAGTAGTAGCAAAGATGAATCATATTTACTACGACGAGGAAATAACCTCAAAGCCCCTATCTAATGAAGTACTTTATAGCACAGTGGATTTTTATAGGATAAATAAGGAGGATGTATCCCACCAATTAGAGTTTAATATACCAAATATAGAACATATTAAGAGTATATTCGAAAAATGTGAATATCACAGTGATCTATTGGGTATAAGGTTAAATACCTATACTGAATTAACAGAGGACTCAATTGCAGGGAGTACTCCAATGTTAAATCCTCCACTAATTATACCTATAAATAATCCAAGGATTGAAGATAATATTCTAAAAGTTAAACTGTCCTACAGAATGGGAGGGGACTTGGAGAGTATCAAAGTCAGATAATAAAGAGTGTAAATTAACAGTCCTTGGGTGGTTAATATTAGGATTGGAATATTGTGTTGTAAAAAAACTCCTGAAAATATACTAATTCACAAATATCTAACTAAGAAATACAATACCTACTTTTTAAACCCTACAGAAATTGAATTGGATTTAAATAAAAATGAATCAAATATAAATTTAATCCTATCAAGAGTCGAAAGGGATTATTTACAATGTGGTCTTAAGGTATTGAGATACATTGAAGATAATACCAATGTAAAGATAATTAACTCATCAAAATCTATTGAGATATGCCAAAATAAGTACCTTACATACAAAGTATTAAAGGAATATATGCCAACATCTCTCTTAGTATCTAAAGAAAATTTTCAAAATATAGAATATCTAATTGAGGAAATGGATTTAAAATTCCCAATAGTTGTAAAACCAGTGTATGGAGGATATGGTAATGGAGTTTTAAAATTGGACGATATGAAAGATTTAAAAAATATTATACTTAAAAAGTATATAATAAATAAAAAAGAAAATAAGGATTTAAAAAATAAAACAAATAAAATCAATAAAAATGATGATAAAAATAATAATTATTTCATTAATAATAATTATTTTAATGGCACAATAATTCAAGAATACATACCTTATAAACATGATTTAAGGGTTTTTGTTATTAATAATAAAATTGTATGTGTTATGGAGAGGATTCCTAGAAATGACTGGAGGGCAAATTGTTCCCTTGGAGCAGAGACTAAACTATTTCACTTAAGAGAGGATATCGTGGATTTAGTTTTAAAATCTATTAAAAAAACCAATGCTGATATAGCAGGAGTGGATGTTTTGATAGATAAGGAGAATAATCCATATATATTGGAGATAAATATAACCCCTCAATTTAGAAATATTATAAAGTACTCCAATATTCCATTAGAAATCTTAAAATTCATAGGAAATATAAGTGGTAATAATTAGGTTAAAAATATAATTTTTACATTATGCTTATTAAGAGCCTTTTTTTGAATAATTAATTATAAAATTAAAAATTTAATTAAAAATTTTTTGATTATATATTTTTCTAAACAATAATTATAAAAATATAAATATAAAAACTAAAATAAGTATATAGAAATAACCATCAATAACCATTAATTAATTTATTACTTATCAAGGTGTAGGCAATGGATCATCCAACAGAAAAAAAGGGTATTAAAGAAATATCAAATAAAATAAAGGAACTTTATGAGGAAGCAGCGGAATTGAAGAAAAAAAGAAATGAAGCAAACGAATTGGTTAAATCCCATAAAGAAAAAAGAGAAAATATCAATAAAATAGTTAAGGAAAAAATAGAAAATGTAAGGAATTTAAAAAATGATAGAAATAAATTAATAACAGAATTAAAAGAAGTAAATCTAACTAAGGATAATATAATCCAAAAAATAAATCATTTGGAAACCATTGTGGAAACTAAATGTCCCTCCTTGGAAAGAGAAAAGGAACTTATCGGAGAAATTGAATACTATAGAAAATTCCTTGAAAAAAGTGATGCCATAGATGAGTTGTCTAAAAAAATAAAGTCACTATCAGAAGAGATATCAGAGTATATTAAAAAATCAGCGGAAGAGCATCAAAAGGTACTAGAATATGCAAAAATTAGTGCAGAGAATCATCAAAAACTCATGGAAAAATATGATGAAATAAATAAATTAAAGAAAAAATACAATGAATCCTATGAAAAAATTAAAAATAAATCCGATGAAAATAAAAAAAAGGAAGTTGAAAACATAGAAAAAAAATAAATACAGAGAAAAATAACTAGCATTTAAGAAAAATAAGAATAAAATTACACATAATTTTCAGGAAGTGGTTTAATAATGGCAATTATGCTTAAGCCATACAGAGTAATAAATAACTTACCAAATCTCAGAAATGAAGAAAAAATGCTTCTTGGAACCGATGGTAGTGTTACTAACCTCTTGGAGATATTATTTAATCATGAAGTTACTGTAAAAACTATTTATCAGGAGATAGTTGATAATATAAATCATAGAAGTGTAGTTCTTAAAATAAAGGATATTCCCTTGGTATATGCAACTTCCAAGATTCCATTAAAAAATATTAACAATGAGGCCCTAAGAAATAGCATCAAGAGGGATTTATTATCTGCTGATATTCCAATAGGTAAAATATTAAAAATTCATAACTTAGAAACCCGGCGGGAAATAAAGGAGATATGCTGTAAAGGGGTAGATAAAACCATTAAAAAGCATCTTAACACAGAAAAAGAAGTCCTTCCTCAAAGAACTTATAATATTATCTATAAAAATAAAATACTTATGGAAATCACTGAAGTATTTAATATAGGGGAGTTTTTATAAGAAAATGGGAGGGGGTTAAAAATGGGTAATCTTAAAAAAAATATTTTTAAATCTAAACTTCGCGAGGCCATGTACTATGAGGCCATGGAGAATGATATAATTAAGTGTACATTATGCCCCAGATATTGTATAATCCCTCCTGGAAAAAGAGGTTTTTGTAAAGGAAGGGAAAATATAGAAGGAAGATTGTATGCTATAAACTATGGAAAGGTATGTTCCGCTGCCATTGATCCCATTGAAAAAAAGCCATTATTTCATTTTCATCCTGCATCCTCAGTATTTTCCATTGCTACGGGAGGGTGTAATTTTAAATGCAAGCACTGTCAAAATTGGCAAATAAGTCAATTTCCACCTGATGAAATATCCCATAATAATCTCTATCCTGAGGATATTGTAGATATTACTCTAAAATATGGCTGTAGTGGCATAGGTTATACCTATACTGAGCCAACTGTTTTTTATGAATTTATGTATGATACATCAAATATTGCAAGAAAAATGGGGCTCTATAACGTTATGATAACAAATGGATATATAAATGAGAAACCTCTAAAAAATTTGAAGATAGATGGAATGAACATCGATATTAAGGGTAATGATAGGTTTTACAGGGAAATATGTTTGGGAGCCTTAGAACCAGTTCTGAGGACTGCTATTTTAGCCAAAAAAATGGGAATCCATGTGGAGATAACAAATCTTATAATACCTACCTACAACGATAACACCGAGGATATTTTAAATATTATTCATTTTGTAAGGGATAAATTAGACATAAATACACCTTTACACTTCACAAGATTTTATCCTGGATATCATTTAAAAGAGGTTCCTCTCACATCTGTTGAAGTACTTGTAAAGGCCAGGGAATTGGCATTGGAGGAAGGTTTAAAATATGTCTATATAGGCAATGTTCCAGGACATAATGGAGAGAACACCTACTGTCCAAATTGTGGAACTCTATTAATAGATAGATCCAAATTCTCAACTGTAATAAATAAAATAGACATAAGTTCAGGAGTGCCAAAATGTCCCTTATGTGGAGAGATTATACCCATTATATTATAATCAACTCTAATTCCTTTACACCTTAAAATAGAAATTAAAATGTAATAGACTAAGAATATAGTCAAAAACATAATTTTTAAACCCACCTCAAAATATAAAAAATAAAAATAAATAAAAAGATAATAATTTGAAAAATTATGATTATGAACAAAACTATTTGTAATAATAAAAAACATTAATTCAAAAAAAATAGAAAAATATTATTAAAAAACTTCTCTAAAGCAGATGGTAAAAATCTTTTTCTGCTCTATTGCTACTAAAAATCCTATTAAAAACTGGAACTTTTTTTGTAAGTTATCTCTCTGTTAAGGACGGTTCTCCATATCTATTATAAAAAATGTAAATATATCATATGTATAAATAAAAAAATATTATTATAAATAGCGTAATATGTCAAAAATAGTTAATATTTCAAGGAGGGGTGAGAATAATGTTTATAAATGGAGAATGGATATTAAGAGAGGATTTAGAAGTAATTAATCCCTATAATTTAGGAACTATTGGACATATACCCTCTTTAAGTAGAAATGAAGCCAAAGAAGGTATTTCTATATGTCAAGAGCATAAAACCATAATGAAGGAACTATCTCCCTCAAAAAAATATGGTATTTTAATGAATATTGCAAAAAAAATTCAAAGTAATAAGGAAAAAATAGCAAGAATCATATCCCTTGATGCAGGGAAACCCATAAGACAGTCCATAATTGAAGTCGATAGAACAATTGGAACATTCAAACTTGCAGCATTCTATGCCAAGGAATTTAGGGGGGAAACATTACCATTAGAGGATGGGATAATAATTACAAAGAGGGAGCCGGTAGGTCTTATTGGAGCGATTACTCCCTTTAATTTTCCACTTAATTTAGTGGCACATAAGGTAGCCCCTGCAATAGCAGCAGGCAATGCAGTGGTATTACATCCATCCTCTAAGGCTCCAATGGCCTCTATTGAACTAACAAAAATTATAGAAGAAGTATTGAAAAGTAAGGGTATTCCCTTAGGAGTATTTAATGTATTAACAGGGAAAGGAGCAGTTGTTGGGGATGAAATTGTAAAAAATGAGAACATAAATATGGTATCCTTTACAGGAAGTGTTGAAGTAGGGGAATCCATTACAAAAAATGCTGGTTTTAAAAAGATAACCTTAGAATTAGGGGGAAATAACCCTGCCATAGTATTAAAGGATTGTAATTTAAATAATGCAATTAAATCCATTGTTAAGGGAAAGTTCTTAAATGCTGGACAAGTTTGTATATCTGTGGGTAGGGTTTTAATTGAGGAAGAAATTAAAGATAAGTTTATAAAGGGAGTAATTGAGGAAATTAAAAAATTAAAGGTGGGAGACCCCCTAAATAAAAATACAGATGTTGGGCCATTAATAACCAAAGATAGTGCCGATAGAGTAGAGGAACTGATAAATCAATCTATTGAAGAAGGGGGAAAGTTATTATACGGCGGAGAGAGAGAAGGAAATATAATATATCCAACAATCTTAGAAGTAGATTCTGAAAACATATTATCCAAAGTAGAGGTATTTGGGCCTGTTCTTCCAATAATAAAAGTAGGTAGTGTAGAGGAAGCCATATATCAAAGTAATAACACAAAGTATGGCCTCCATGCAGGGGTATTTACTAACGATATTAATAAGGCTTTTAGAATTGCCAGTGAACTTGAATATGGAGGGGTATTGATAAATAACAGTCCCACATTTAGGGTGGATAATATGCCCTTTGGCGGGGTTAAAAAAAGTGGTATGGGGAGAGAAGGGGTAAAATATGCCATAGAAGAGATGAGTGAAATAAAAACCATAATCCTAAGGAATATCAATATACCTTAGGAATAAATTCCCTTAAAACTGCCGTAGCATAGCATCCCTTTTCCAATTTAAATTTTAAAATTATTTCTCTATTGTTATTATAGCATTCAAAGTCATATACCTTTGTAATTAACTTTCTTCGAGTTCCTGGAAAGTTTCCAAAGTCCTCTATTTTAAAGGCCTTTAAATCAATACCTTCCTTTTCTATTATCTCCCTTTCTATTTCGCCCTGTAGGCCCCCTGCTAATTCTAAATAACTATTACTACCTAAAAGCGCTCCTGTGGGTATGCCATCCAATAGTATATCTCCATCCTGAGCCTCAAAACCATATTCATACCTTTTATTTATCATTTCATTAAAAAGATAGGATTGATAGGCATTCACAAACATAGATTTTAATTGAGGGGGAAGTATTTTAAAACTTTCCTTAAAACTCCCAGTTTTTAAATATCTCTTAATAACCCTTATTTCATAATACAATCTTTTGGGATATATCTTTAAAGATTCTTTAAAATATCCTTCATCTACGAGATTTCTTGCCTCAAAGGCCTTACCCTCCTCCATTATGGGGGTACCACAGTAAGTATAAAAGGCACTTTCAAAGTCTCTATTATATATGAACTTTCCCACAACATGGGTAATTGGACGAAAAGACCCAAATCTCTGAATACCATAGTAATTCAATACATAATCCAATTTTATGTTTTTTAAAGTTTTTAATGATTCCATTTTTTCTTTATTATTCTTATTATTTATATTCTCATTATCCATATCCTTTTTATTATTTTTATTATTCTCTTTATTATCTTCATTATATTTATTTACATCATTTAATCTGATCCTTATGGTAAATCTATTACCCCATAAATCCCCCATTCTAATCCCAATGTTTGTTTTTTGAATATCCTTTATTTTTAAATCCTTAATACTATCCTTAATCCCATCTAAGATTTCAGGTTTTATTCCAAAACAACCTACTCTCTGGGTGGTTATTGCAAACTTATCCTTGGTTCCTGCAAAACCAAAATTCTTTCTTTTTGAGTTTGTTCTCTTTGCCAACTCCCTTATGGCATCTATGGTATTCCAATTTATCTTTTCCAAAGTAAAGTGTATATATGAGCCATTCCACTTAGGCACATCTTTAAAGGTTTCCTTTAATTCTTTTCCATATTCTAATACAATCCCCTCCTTCGTAATTTCCTCAACTATAAAATCCTCAGGGTATTTTTTAATAATCCCATCTATTTTTAGATTTAATATGTATTTATTTAAATTGAACTTCATTTTTTTTAGAGTTTCAATTATTTTATTTTTCCGATATTTTTTCATTATCCTATTACGATAATCCTCAAGATTTTTTTGAGACTCCAACTTTCTTTGATGTACTATTAAGTAGTTTTTCATAATCCCTCCTAATTTTTAATTTTTAAGTACCTCTCTTCCCATCACCCCTTAATAATAGAAATAAAAAGTAATAAACTAAGAATACTTTTATAACAACTAGGCTTTTTCTACTTACGGTCGCATAAATCCCAGTAAATTATCTACAAAAAGAAGATTGGCCTTAGAGGGGTAAGTGTTTATCTGCAATTAGTCCGATTAATTCTTTTATTCTTTTTATCTCTTTAATGTATTTTTTATGAGTTAATAATCTTTATATATTTTATTCAGTATATATTATTTTTGATAGGAAGTAGGGTTATATATCTATCCAATGGCAATAAGGAAACAACTGAAATAAATAGGAAGGAAAGATTAAAAATAATAAATAAAATAATAAAATAATAAAATAATAAAAATCCAAGGAATAGAATTGGTAAAAAATAAAAATGGAAAACTAAATAACCCTTAAAAGACTTTATTTGCAGAGTCATCTCTGGGGGAATGGTGTCAAAAAGTAGTAAGATAATGAAGAGCTATCAAAAAAATATAATAACATATAAATAATATCACACCAAATAATAAAAATGTTTTTATAACTATTAAAATAATTTTTAATTACAATTTTATATTATTATTTTTTTGGATATCATATCTATTGATATATTTTACTTTATTATCTATGATATAATTTAATTTATCAAGGGTGATAAAATGAGTGTAATAATTGGATACTATGGAAACAATGGGGCAGTAATTGCAGGAGATAAGCGAAATATTATATTTAGGGGAGATCCTAAAAAGAGGGAAGAACTTGAAAAAAGTTTGTATTCTGGAAAAATAAAAAGTGATGAAGATTTAAAAGAAAAGGCCAGTGAATTAGGGATAAAAATATATATTGAAGATGAAAGGACTAAAATAAAAAAAGTAAATAATGTTCTAATTGGGGAGGTTAAATCCATAGGCCTCAACTCCCAGAGGAGAAAGATGTATTTAACAAAGGGAAAATGTGCCATTGTGGATATATTGAACGATGAAATTACAAAAAAATCCCTTAAAGAAGGCATGGGGCTTATTATTTTTGGAAATAAATATTTAAAAGAAATAGTCCAGAAAGAATTAAAAAAATATATGTATGATTTTGGAAGAATGGAAATTGAAGAGATAAAGAACATAATAGAGGAAGTTCTAAGAAAATGTGATGGCCCAACATTATCTGAGGAATTTGATATAATTTATATTGATGAAAGGGAAATTGATCTGGAAAAAATTATTGAACAGGATATAAAAGAATTAAGGGAATATCGGGAAAAATTAAGACAAAAAATGATAGATTTTAAAAGAGTAATGGCAATTGCAGATAAAATAGAAAATAATGGAGAAGTGGGCATTATTAAAGATGGAAAACTTCTTTTAAATGATGAACATTTGGCTATAGATAAAATATGTCCAAATCCAAAAAAATTCAGAGAAATAGATATTGAGGGAGAGATAAAGGAGGGGGATGTCATAATAATAGAAGATGGTACTTTAAAAATTAGGGGCAGAAATGAAGTTCCAATTAAAACAAACTATATTATATGTAAACGGTAAAAAAATAATAAGAAAACTTAATTTCCATCAATAAAATATATTTAGAGAAATTTATATAAAAGTAGACTTAATAAACATTTAAGTAAAAAAAAGTTCCTTAAAAGAGAGAATGATGGAGAAGTTAAATATTTTAGATCCCACTAAACTGAGAAAGAATTGGGATTTATAGGAGTTTGTGTAAAAGAGATCTTACTGTTAAGGTGTTTCCATATACTCTATAATTTCTTTCTTAATGGGTTAGGGGTAGTAGTTCAATAATACACGTCTAAAAAAATAAAGGTGCGGGGGAGGGGATTTGAACCCCCGAACCCCTATGGGACTAGGCCCTCAACCTAGCGCCTTTGGCCAGACTTGGCAACCCCCGCCCATAATACTAAGCCACACTGGTTGTTTTACATAATACTATATAAACTTTTCGGCGAAAAGTATATATATAAGATTATAATATCTATTGGTGCACTTATATTCCACTATGCCGAGGTGGCTTAGGCTGGTCATAGCGCTCGGCTCATACGGATATTCCCAAGGGGTTTCCCTTGGGTCCTGGGAAACCGAGAGGTCGGGGGTTCAAGTCCCCCCCTCGGCATTTTTTAAAATATTAATAGATTTATTGATATGGTGATAAATGTCCTTTTAAGAGTACAAAGGATATTTTAAGATTTAAATGGGTTTTCCAAAGAAATTTATTTTCTCAATTAATTCGTCAAATGCTCTTTTTTCAAATTCTAAAACTTCCTCTTTTGTTAATGTGCCACTTATTTCTCCATCTAAGGATAATCTATCCACTCCTCTAATTACCATTCTATCTATACCATCCCTAGTTAATATCTCCTCTGCTACTCTATCATGGACAAATGCCATTGGAGGAATAATGACAGTATCCTTTAATTTTCTTAGATTGATTTCCCTTAAATCCTCCCCTGTAATTAGATCTGAAATATCCTTTTTTACCTTAACAACATTAATTGGAGTATTTTCAAATATTCTACTTAGATAGTTATAGGCTACACTTCCAGTGATTATTGTGGCTTCAGATTTTATTTTGCTCCTCAATCTCTTTAATAATCCTTTATTATAGGATATTGCAAATGGAGCATTTGTTTCTGGATCATAAAGGGGAGTTCCTGTAATTCTTATTTTATCTCCAAAGATCTCATGGATTCTCTTCACAATACTCTTAAATTCTTCAATATCATGGCTATGGATGCCTTCAATAATTGGCCCATTTTTTAATATAAGACCCTGTTCGGTTTTATTTGCAAATCTCATTAATATTACTCCCTTGGCTCCCCATTCAACTAAATCAGATAGTGTTTTTTCTAATTCTTTATTATCATTAACCCCTGGAACAAGTATTATTGCACAATGAACCTCACAATTCTCACAAAAGTATTTAAGGCATTTTAAGGATTCCTCGGCATTTTTGTCATTCATCCATTTTTTTCTAATTTCGGGATTCGTGGAGAATACAGAAAAAGTAACTTCATCTACTCCTAAATTTACAAGGGTTTTTGCAACCTCCAATGATTTAAAACCCTTTCCTGAAGTATATCCAAGATGAATTTTTAGGCCCATATTACCTATATATTCACATAATGGTATAATCTGAGGGTAGAAACTAACATCCCCTCCACTGGTAATATTAACCTTATCAAATTTTTGAAAAATTAAGGCACTTTGAACTTGTTGTATTGCCATGGGCAATGGAACAAATCTCCCATTAAGTTCCCTTATGGAGTAGGTACAATAATCACAACCTATAGTGAATGTGCAATTTTTACACCCAAAAGGAACAATATTACTATTATCAACTTTTTTAAAGTAGCAGAATTTACAAAAACCTCCGCAGTCTTTACCTGGCTCTCCCTTTAGATCTATTAAAAGTTGGGATTTATTTTTTAAAATATTCTCTTTTTTATCCTCAAAATCAATCCCTATCCCATTAAATTCCATATTGTTAAATCCATTGAAATCAAATTTCATATTATCTGTATTTTTATTTTTTTATTTTTTTTATTTCTTAAATTTAGAAAATTATATAATCCAATACATAATCTTAATTAAGAGTTATGATAATAATTCTATTTTAATATATTTATTCCTTTTTAGTATTAATTTAGTATTGTTTATTTTAAAATATTTTGTTCTAAATTATAATTCTTTAAATTAATTTTTATTTTGCTATTATATTTATTAAAATACAATACTTTTGGGATTAAAATTTTTCAATTTACATAAATAATTTTTTTAATGACATTCATAAAATAATTTTATTAATAAGCGTTATTAAATATATTACATCCCATAATAATATAAATTAATATTTACTAAAATACGTATGTATATATTAAACTAATTAAATGTATTTTTAAATGTTATATAAATGTAAATATTGAAATATGGATAATATTGGTAAATATACTCATTAAAAATACACTCAATAAAAATATGTCAATATTAAATTTAAATATATGAATTAAAATGCCAATTGTTGTAAAAATATTATATATATACTTTTCTATTTAAATTCAAATAGAAAATTGAATATATAATTAAAATAATACACTCTATAGTAAATTATCAAATAAATAGGAGTGGTTCCTATGAGAAAGTATAAAGATATGATAAATTTGTATGATGAAAAAGGTAATCTTGTAGATGAAAATATACCATTGGAGGCCATAAGCCCATTATACAACCCAGTTGTAAAGGAGATTGTAAAGAACATTAAAAGAACAGTTGCAGTAAACTTAGCAGGTATTGAAAACAGTTTAAAAACTGGTGCCATAGGTGGAAAGGGCTGTAAAGTTCCTGGAAGAACCTTGGATTTACCAATTGTCGAAAACGCTGAAGCTATTTTAGAGGAAGTTGAGAAAATTTTGAGAGTATCTCCTGATGATGATACAAACATTAGAGCAATTAATGGAGGTAAGCAGGCAGTTGTTCAATTGCCTTCTAAGAGATTGGAAATATCTGCGGAGTATTCCGTATCCATGTTAAATACTGCAATGGCTTTAAAAGAGGCCCTAATTAAAACTTTCAACATAGATATGTTTGAAGGTTCCTTAGTTCATGCTGCCATTATGGGAAGATACCCACAAGTAATGGATTACATGGGGGGAAATATTGCTTCATTATTGGGAGCCCCTTCAAACATGGAAGGATTAGGTTATGCCCTAAGAAATGTTATGGTAAATCACTATGTGGCTACAACAAAAAAGAACATTATGAATGCCGTTGCATTGGCATCAATTATGGAACAGACTGCCATGTTTGAGATGGGAGATGCAATTGGTTCCTTTGAGAGGATGCACTTATTAGGTCTTGCATATCAGGGATTAAATGCCGATAATTTAGTAATTGATTTAGTTAAGGCTAATGGTAAGGGAACAGTTGGTACAGTTGTGGCATCCTTGATAGAAAGGGCCTTAGAGGATAAGGTAATAGTTGAAGATAAAACCTTAGAGTCTGGATATAAGTTATACAAACCTTTGGATGTTGCTAAGTGGAATGCCTATGCTGCAGCAGGATTGGTTGCAGCCGCTATTGTAAATTGTGGTGCAGCAAGGGCTGCTCAAAATATTGCATCAACAATCCTATACTATAATGATATATTGGAATATGAAACTGGTCTTCCAGGCACTGACTTTGGTAGAGCAGAAGGTACTGCAGTAGGGTTCAGTTTCTTCTCACATTCAATCTATGGTGGTGGAGGTCCTGGTATATTTACAGGAAACCACGTAGTTACAAGACATAGTAAAGGATTTGCTATTCCTCCAGTATGTGCTGCAATGTGTATAGATGCTGGTACTCAGATGTTCTCTCCTGAAAAAACTTCAGCATTGGTTGGTGCAGTATATAGTGCCATTGATGAGTTTAGAGAGCCACTAAAGCATGTGATAAATGGAGCCATTGAGATAAAGGATAATTTTTAATTAAGTAAATAAACAAATAAAGGGTGTTATAAAAATGATAGAAATTGAAGTCTTCCCCCATAGATACTTAAAGGCCAAAACCACTGAAAGGTTTCTCAATGAAATATATTCACTGAGTACAGTGGATAGGGTTATAATTCATGGCCAACCACTACCAAAAACCGTATATTATGGTCCTGCAAGGGGCACTCCTGTAAATCACTCTGAGAGAAAAATTATTGATGTCCATGGAGTTCCTGTGGAACTCACAGTAATGGCTGGAAGGTTTTGGATAACTCTAAAGGATGATAGTGAAATGGATAAAATTGAGGAAGTCTGTAAATCTCTGTTTCACTATGGATATAACATCAAAGTAGGGAAATTTACAAGGGATAAATCTACAGTGACAGACTATATAAAGTATGGCGAAATGTTGGTAAATATGATGGATAGAACCTTAATTGGATTAACTGATCCTAGAAGTAAATATGAATCATCAGTTAAAATCATACCAAAAGATAGTAAAAAAGAACATGCAGAATCCTTCAGTGGTCATATATAATTAAAATTTAAAAAGTGATTACATGCCAGTAGGTAGAAGAGAGCAAATTGTTGATTGCAGGGCTGTGATGGGATTGGGAGAAGGTGGTGGTTTGGCCCAGAGAGGAACCTTTGCAGAGGCCTTAAAAAATGACGTTGTTGTTGTGGCAATGTCTCCTGGAAGACGACACATTACCAAACCAGTATGTGAAATTACCTATGGAATAAGGGAAGCAGGAATTCAAACAAGTGTTCTTGTATTGGATGCTGGTAGTGGTATTCCCCATGATGCCCCCCATGGAAGTTTGGGCTCCACATTTGGATTAAAACCCGAAGAGGCTAAACAGGTAAATAGACATAAACTCTGCCTTATACACTTTGGGAACGTTAGAAGTCATGTGATCTATAAGGCAAGGTTGTTTCTAAGGTATGTTAAAATACCAACAATAATTATCTGCCAAACTCCCATTGATATGGAAGACTTTGCTAAGATAGGAGTTAAAACCAGGGATGTAATGCCTGTTGAACCTGAGACTGAAGGGATGGTTGTAGATATTGTATCGGGGGTTATTAGGGGAGAATCCCCCCCTCAATCAAAAATTGATGAAATAATTAATAAAATTAAAGATAATTTAAATTAGAGGTGGTTTTATGGCATATGAGCCTCAATATTACCCAGGCAAAACTAAGATTGCACAAAATAGAAGAAATCATATGAACCCAAATGTTGAATTGGAAAAATTAAGAGAAATTCCTGACGACGATATTGTAAAAATTATGGGACAGAGACAGCCAGGTGAGGATTATAAAACAGTCCATCCTCCATTGGAGGAAATGGATTTACCTGAGGACTATGTTAGGGATTTAGTTGAACCCATAAGTGGTGCTAAAGAGGGTCATAGAATTAGATATATTCAATTTGCTGATTCAATGTACAATGCTCCTGCTCAGCCATATGATAGGGCAAGGACCTACATGTGGAGATTTAGGGGGGTAGATACAGGAACCCTTTCAGGTAGGCAAGTTATTGAAATGAGAGAAAGTAATCTTGAGGAAATTGCAAAGAACTTCTGTATAGATACTGCTTTCTACGATCCTGCAGTTTGTGGAATAAGAGGAGCAACTGTACATGGCCACTCATTAAGATTGGATGAAAATGGATTGATGTTTGATGCCCTACAGAGATATGTGTATGATGAAAAAACAGGACATGTACTCTATGTAAAGGATCAGGTAGGAAAACCATTGGATGAACCAGTAGATGTTGGTGAGCCATTATCTCCTGAAAAATTGGTAGAGATAACTACCATTTATAGAAAAGATAATATTCCAATGAGAGAAGATACAGAACTTATTAAAGTAGTTAAGAGAATCCACAGGGCAAGGACCTTAGGAGGGTACATGCCTACTGAAGATACATTCAAGGATTTATAAAATATAAAAAAATAATATAATATATAATGAAAGTATAGAAACAAAATAGAGTATAAATTATCAGGGGAATTAATCAATATTAAAAAATTAAAATTAATAACCTTAAATAAATATTAAAATCTTACCTCTATAACCTTTTGAGGTGAATAAAATGGAATCTGAGAAAAAATTATTTTTAAAGGCATTGAAGGAAAAATTTGAAGAAGACCCAAAGGAAAAATACACAAAGTTTTATACATTTGGTGGATGGAAGCAATCCAAAAGAAAAAGGGAATTTGTTGAACATGCAAAGGAAATTATGGAAAAGAGAGGAGGTATCCCTGGATACAACCCTGATATTGGGGTACCATTAGGGCAGAGAAAATTAATGCCCTATAAACTTTCAGGTACTGATGACATAGTAGAGGGTGATGACTTACACTTCATGAACAACGCAGCCATTCAACAAATGTGGGATGACATAAGAAGGACTGTTATTGTGGGAATGGACACTGGGCATGCTGTTCTTGAAAAGAGACTTGGTGTGGAGGTAACTCCAGAAACCATTAACGAATATATGGAAACAATAAATCATGCATTGCCAGGGGGTGCCGTTGTTCAGGAGCACATGGTTGAGGTAGATCCTGCATTGGCCTGGGATTCCTATGCTAAGATATTCACTGGAGATGATGAATTAGCAGATGAAATTGATAAAGTATTTTTAATTGATATAAACAAATTGTTCCCAGAGGAGCAGGCTGAACAATTAAAGGCTGCCATTGGTAAAAAGACCTATCAAGTATCAAGAGTACCTACCTTAGTAGGTAGAGTATGCGATGGAGGTACAATAGCAAGATGGTCTGCCATGCAGATTGGGATGTCCTTTATTACAGCATACAAACTCTGTGCGGGAGAGGCTGCAATTGCTGATTTCTCCTATGCAGCAAAGCACGCCGATGTTATTTCAATAGGTACTGCATTACCTGCAAGAAGATCAAGAGGAGCCAACGAGCCAGGGGGTATTCCATTTGGTATATTATGTGATGTTGTGCAAACCACCAGAGTAAGTGAGGACCCAATTGAGCAATCCTTAGAGGTCGTTGCCACAGGAGCCATGCTTTACGACCAAATATGGCTTGGTGCCTACATGTCCGGGGGAGTTGGATTTACCCAGTATGCTACAGCAGCCTACACAGATGACATATTGGATGACTTCAGTTACTATGGATATGACTACGTAGAGAAGAAGTATGGAATAAACAGTACAAAGCCTACAATGGATGTTGTAGAGGACATTGCAACAGAGGTTACTCTCTATGCATTAGAGCAGTATGACGAATTCCCTACACTATTGGAGGACCACTTTGGAGGATCCCAGAGGGCGGCTGTTGCAGCAGCAGCATCTGGTATTTCAGTATGTATGGCAACAGGAAACTCAAATGCTGGAGTTAATGGCTGGTATTTAAGCCAGATCCTTCACAAGGAATACCACAGTAGATTAGGGTTCTATGGATATGACTTACAGGATCAGTGTGGTGCCTCGAACTCATTATCAATTAGAAATGATGAAGCCTCTCCATTGGAATTAAGGGGTCCAAACTATCCAAACTATGCCATGAACGTAGGACACCAGGGAGAGTATGCTGGTATTGCTCAGGCAGCTCACTCAGCAAGAAGAGATGCCTTTGCAATGAACCCATTAATTAAAATAGCATTTGCAGATCCATCCTTAGTATTTGACTTTGCTCATCCAAGAAAAGAATGTGCAAGGGGAGCCCTAAGAGAATTTGAACCAGCAGGAGAAAGGGATCCAATAATTCCTGCACATTAAATAATTATTAAATTTTTTTAAATATTATTATTATTTATTAAAAATTAATTTTTTTAAATTTTTTTGGGGATTAATTGCACATTTTAAGATACAATCTGTTTAATATTATTAAAAAGATACTTATTCAATAGAAATGATAAGGTTAATAATTAAATATAATTATCAAAATATTCCTTAAAATAAATTTTATTTTTAATCAATAATTATTAAAAAACTCTTTATAATAAATCAATAATATTTTAAAAACAGTTGTATTTAACCCTATTTTGTAAAACTAAATAGAAAATAATATATATTTAAAAAATTAATTAGGGAATAAGGTATTTCATTTACAATACATCCTATTTCATGAGGTGAAATTATGGATCCGACATTATTAGTCTTGGGGGCTTTAGCACTATCAGGTGCGGCAGCCACTGTAGCAGGATGTGCTGAGGATTTAGAGTCTGATGTAGGTTCCCAGTCAAACCCAAACTCACAGGTTCAATTGGGACCTCAGATGGGAAATATTCATAGATACTTTAATAAGGCTATATCGGGAGAGCCTGTATCCTACGGTTTATATGTTGCTGTAGCAGGGGCAGTGGCCTGGGCCCTAATAAATATGGGCCTTAGCGTACCTATTGCATTGGTTGTAGGGGCAGGCATTGCAGCATTTATACATGGGGCCTATGCTGTTAGTGCCTATCTTGGAAGAATTGTGGGCCAGTCTAAAAACTTTGGTCAGCCAGTGTATATGGATGTTGTTTTATCCCATCTGGGCCCTATTGTTGGACATGGCTTTATTGCAGTGTTCTGTATGTTAATAGCAGCCTATTTAGCAACTTCAATGCTAGGTAATCCCTTCCCTTTACCGTTGGTAGCCTTGATATTTGGTATTACAGTAGGAGCCATTGGTTCATCAACAGGGGATGTTCATTACGGTGCTGAAAGGGAATATCAAAAGTATCCCTTTGGCGGCGGTGTTCCAGTTGCAAACCAGGGAGATATTGATATTAAAGCAGAAACTGGTATTAGGAACGGTATGGACTCATCATACTTTTGTTCTAAGTTAGGGGGTCCATTAACAGGACTTACCTTTGGATTGACAGTATTCCTCGGTGGTTGGGGAGATATTATTGGAGAGATTGTTGGTGGAGATTTAATTTCAAAATCAGTCATTGCTATAATAGTTGGAATAATTATAGTCACCATTACTGCATACTTAAATAGAGTAATTGAAGTATATGCACGAAAAAAATACGGACCTTATACTGATAGATAAATAAATATTTTGGTGATAGATTATGGATGTTGTAAGTATGGCAGTACCTCTCGTGGAAATTACCTTGGCAGGTGCCATAATTAACGCAAGTGTTCATTTTGTTCCAGTAGGTGGTGCTCCTGCGGCTATGGCCACATCAACAGGTATTGGTACTGGTACTACTCAGTTAGCAGCAGGTGCTGGATTTACAGGATTAATGGCTGCTGCAATAATGGCTGCTCAAAAGGGTATTGTATTATCCAACCCCATTCATTTGGCAATTATATTGCTATCAGGGGCTGTGGGTTCCATGATTATGTTGGCCTTAACCATGTTATTAGGTCAATTAATCTATGTCTTTGGTGTTGGGGTAGTTCCAGCAGCAGATAAATGTGAAAAAGACCCAATTACAGGAGATTATCAAAAATCATATATTACACCAGGTACCACAGGTCATGCAATACCTACAGTATGTTTTATTAGTGGATTAATTGGAGCGGCCCTTGGGGGTATTGGTGGAGGTCTTGCCTATATTGCCTTAAAACAGTTAGGATTTGCCTCAGAGGTTGCAGGAATAATTGCAGTAGGGTTTTTCTTTATGAATGCAGTACTTGCATCCTATAACATAGGGGGGACCATAGAAGGATTCCATGATCCAAAGTTTAAAAAAATGCCCAATGGAATCATAGCCTCCTTTATTGCATCATTACTAACTGGAGTTATTGTAGTTGGAATGTCCATTGGAATTTAATCATTTAAAAATATTAAAAATACTTAAAAATATTAGAAATAAATTAAATTAAATGATATTTATTCCGAAATTAATAAATTTTAAGTTCAATAGAATTTAGAGGTGTTATTATGAGTCATGGCGGTGGAGGACATGCAGCAGAATTGTATCCAGAAAATCAAGTTATATTATTCGGCGCCATACTTGCGATTGTTGGAATGTATATTTCACAGTTTCTTCCCCATGTATCCATGTTAATAGGGGGACTACTGGCTGTTGGAGCCACAGTGGCTGGTGCAAATACCACAAGAAGAGTTGCAGCCTATGGTCTTGGAACTGGTGTTCCTTCCATAGGTATGGTAAGTTTAGGATTGGGTGTCATCTCCACATTGGCAGGAGTATTATTGGCAGGGGTGGCAATAAGTCAATTTAATCTCCCAAACGAGTTATTGTATGGAATACCAATAATTGTTGCAGTGGTATCCATTGTATTGGGATTCATAGTAGGTAAGTTAACTGTAAATCCCATTGGAATGAAAATTCCAATAATGGTTGAAAGTATGACAAAATTGTCCCTTATGGGGGCCCTATCAATCTTAGGATTCTGTGCAGCCTATGCAGGGGGTTTTTATCCAGATGTCATCATTGGAGGGGCTGTAAAAAACGGAATTATAGGGTTAGCCTTTATTGCAGCAGGTATGGCTATATTGCATCCATTTAATGCATGTTTAGGCCCCAATGAAAGCCATAAGAGAACATTACTATTGGCTATAGCCTGTGGATTTATAACTTGGTTTATATTCTCAATTGTCAAATTGGATATACTCTCTTCAGTGGTTTCAATATTACTATGGGGTATAGTGTATAGGGAGTTTGTAAATCAATCATTAAAAGATGCATGCTGTGTATTATACACACCAGAAATACCTAAGAAGGATATGTAAGGTGATAATATGGATATTGTAAAGGTATGTCCTGAAATAGGAGTAATAATGGATGTGGATTCGGGACTAATTGCAGAAACAAGAGATGATATAGTACAGGTGGATTTAAACCCCCTAAGGGAAGAAATTAATAGATTGGAAAATTTGGCAAAGGCCTACGAGAATTCTCTCGACCCCAGGCATGCTCCATTAAAGACTTATCCGGGTAGAGAAGGAGTATATAATATAGGAGGTATTTTCCAGGGAGTATTCTTTGGTTTTTGGATAACCATGGCGATTGCATTATTAATAATAATACTACTAATTAAAATATACCCCAGTTTGTTGGGAATAAACCTATGAGGAGTTTGGAGGTGTTAAGATGATTGATAAAAGAACTCCTGAATCAGGATTATCCCTATTGGGAGAATACCTGCTAAAAAACACTGAGTTAATAAGTATGGTTTATATGGAAAACGCCTACAATATGGCCTCTGAAATACATTTAGATAATCCTGGAGCCATAGATGAAGATCCCATGATTTTAGATTTGGAAGGAGGTGGCGGAGAAGAGGAAGAAGATACTTTAGCCATAAAACCATATTCACCAGAGTTAGCATTGTTGGAATCTAGAATTAGGATAATATCTGAAAAAATGAACCAAGCCCCATTGGTTGCAAAATATAACTCTGGATACTACAATGGAAAAATTCAAGGTATAGCCATAGGATTATTTTTATCATTATTAATATTTTCACTGTTATAAGGAGGTGCTAATTATATGCCAGAAAAAAAAGAACCTGCCTCAGGATGGCCAATTGTAAGTGGAGAATATGTAGTAGGTAATCCTGAAAGTTGTGTTGGAGTTATAACCTTAGGGTCTCATGGATTGGATGAGGCTGCTATTGAAGCAGGGGCCGCTATTTCAGGACCTTGTCATACAGAAAACCTTGGTATTGAAAAGGTAGTGGCAAACTACATTTCAAACCCAAATATTAGATTTATGGTATTATGTGGTTCTGAGGTTCAAGGACATATTACAGGTCAATGTTTTAAAGCACTATATGAAAATGGCATTGGAGATGATGGAGGAATTATTGGTGCAAAGGGAGCAATTCCATTTTTAGAAAATGCTGGAAAGGATGCTATTGAAAGGTTCCAGAGACAAATAGTTGAAATAATAGATTTAATAGACGTGGAAGATACTAATAAAATAACCCAAGCCATAAAGGAATGTATCTCAAAGGATCCTGGAGCCACAGATGAAGATTCAGAAGAGATAGATCTGGATAAAGGAGAGTCCTCTGAAAGTGGATTGCCAACAGTTGCAAAACCAGATTTAGAATATACTAAAAAACTTATGGATTCTTTGGATTATAAAGTAGGATTGGTTACAAGGGATTTAGGATTAGGATCCGGGGTTCAATCAAAGGCACTCATAGGTACAATATGTGGAGCAATATTTGCAATGATTTTAATTGGAATACCTATTATATTAAAAGTCTTATTAGGGTGATTGAATGGTAGAAACACCTCCTTCAGTAATTACGCCATCCAAGGATTATAAGGAATTAAATGAGAAATTGGATAAAATTGAAGAAACTGTAGAAAATACAAATGCTGAAGTAATTCAAAGATTGGGTAAAAAAACAGGTAGAGATGTGGGTATAGTATATGGATTTATAATTGGGTTAATAATCATAATGATAATCGGAAAAATATTCCCAATATTAAATACCTTTATAAAATAATTGAAATAAATTAAAAATAAATAAATTAATAACTATACCCAAGCTAAAAAATTATTTAAAATAATTTATAAGTATAAATTAAATAATGAGGTAATGAGGTGGCAAGATGTTTAAATTTGATAAGAACCAGATGGTAATTGAAATTGCAGGAAGAAAATTTGGAGGCCAGCCTGGAGAGTATCCAACAGGATTATCAGGTACAATATTCTATGCAAGACATAAAATTGTAGAGGATGAAAGAAAGGGTATATTTGATAAATCTGCTGCAGAGGATTTAATAAATAAGCAGGCTGAAATGGAAGAAATTACTGGAAACCCTGCTCTTGTACAGGTATTTGGAGGAAATCCTGAGGCATTAGTAAAATACATTGATTTTGTTGCCGATATATGGGATGGTCCAATGCTATTGGATTCTACATCTGGAGAGGCAAGAATGGCTGCCGCAAAAAGGGCTACAGAAGCTGGCTATGCTGACCAGTGTATATATAACTCCATCAACGTTTCAATTGAAGATAATGAGTTCCAAAACTTAGTAGAAAGTGATTTGGAGGCTTCAATAGTATTGTGTTTTGACCCTATGGACCCATCAGTTGAAGGTAAATTGAATGTATTATTAAATGGTGGTAAAACAGCAGATACTGGAATGTTAGAGTTGGCTGAAAAGGCAGGTATAAAATATCCATTAATAGATGTCGCAGTTACTCCATTGGGTAACGGTGCAGGACCTGCTGTAAGGGCCTCATTTGCAGTTAAGGCAAAATTAGGTCTTCCTGTAGGTAGCGGTATTCACAACATACCCTCTGCATGGGATTGGTTAAGGGAATTTAGAAAAGGTTTAAGAGAGGCTGGATTAACTCTATTATCAAAGGATGTTCATCATGTTTGTGATATAGGAGCCAACATTATACAGACCATGGGTTCAGGAGACTTTGTTCTCTATGGTCCAATTGACAATGCCCAATTAACCTTCCCTGCAATAGCAATGACAGATGCAGTAATTGCAGAGGCTGCAAAGGAGATGGGGACTAACCCTATAGATGCTCATCCAATAAACAAATTGGTATAATTTTTGTATTGATAATATTTTTTTATTTTATTTTTTCATTGAATACCTATCATCATAGTTAAATATATAACCTTAACATATAATCCAGAAAAAAAATAATAACGATAAGGGATATAACAATTATAATGTAAAATGTAAAATAATAAAAGAAATACTTTATATTGTTTTAATAATTATTTAGATATATTATTCCTTTTAAATTTTCCATTATTTCTGTTATTATAAAATTTTTTATTACTTTTATAATTTCTATTGTTATTAGATCTATTTCTCTCATTTTTAAACTCATTATTGAAAATATATTTTAAAAGAGAGGCTATGACTACCTTGGCATCACCACAATTATTTTCCTCCAATAATATATTGGCAAGTTGTAGATAATCCTCATTGTAATCATTGGATTTCATAATATCCAAAACCTTTTTCATAACTGAGTATTTTTTACCCTCCATAATCTCATCAATGGTAGGAGGTTCTTTTCTTTTAATATTGGTTTTTGCTATTTTTTCAATATACTTCAATTTTCTAAATTCATCAGGTTGAACAAATGTAATTGCAACTCCCTTTTTCCCAGCTCTTCCTGTTCTCCCAATTCTATGGACATAGGATTCTGGATTTTGAGGTAAGGAGTAATTTATAACATGGGTTAGGTTATTTATATCAATACCTCTGGCTGCAACATCTGTTGCCACAAGAATATTTGATTTTTTATTTTTAAATTTGGATAATATTCTCTCCCTTTGATTCTGGGCAATATCTCCATGAATACCCTCAGCATTGTATCCTTTATCTATAAGTTTATCAGTTAATTCATTTACATCGGCCCGTGTTTTACAGAATACCAATCCATAGAAATCATTGTTATTATCTATTACCCTACGTAATACTTCAAACTTTTCAGAGTTTCTTACACTGTAATGATACTGTTCCACATTGTTAGTTGTTAATTGACTGTTCCTTTCTCCCGCACTAATAACTTTATATTTTCCCATGTATTTTTTTGCCAATTTCATTATTTTATTTGGCAATGTGGCTGAAAAGAGAAGCATTCTTTTATTGGGATTTGTATGTCTTAGAATTTCTTCTATATCATTTATAAAACCCATGTCAAGCATTTCATCGGCTTCATCTAAAACAACATAGGAAACATCATTTAATACCAAATCTCCCCTTTTCAATAAATCCAATATCCTTCCAGGAGTTCCAACTACTATACCCACTCCCTTTCTTAATTTTTTTATCTGCTCAAAAATAGGCTGTCCCCCATATATGGGCAATACTTTTACTTTTTTATTGCCCTTTAAGGAATTAATTTCATCAGCCACCTGCAGTGCCAATTCCCTTGTTGGAGTTAGGACAATTCCTTGAATTTTTTTTGAGTTATCCTCAATCCTTTCAACCATAGGGATTCCAAATGCCGCTGTTTTTCCTGTTCCTGTCTGGGCTTGTCCTACAACATCCATCTCTTCATTTAATATAATAGGTATTATTTTTTTTTGAATGGGAGTAGGGGCTGTAAATCCTTTTCTTTTCAATGCATTTATCATATTTTCAGATAATCCTAAGTTTCTAAATTCTTCCATATTTTAACCTTAATTAATTTTATTTTTTTATGCAATGGTATTTATTTAATAAATAATATTTGTTTATATATTGCAATATTTAATAGTGTTAATATTTTAATTTCAAAAATTTGAAAAAACTTTAAAAGAGAAGTTAATTGGTTAAATTACCCTGAGAGGGTTGCTGTTCCATCATTTGAGCCTTACTTTCTAAGTCATTTTGAAGTTTTTTTATAACACTTATTGTTTTAGATATTTGTTCTTTTAACATAACTTCTGCATTATTTAATTCCTCTGCATATTTTTTGAAATCTTGAACAACCTCAGATGTGCTCTTTTCAACAAATACATCAGCACCTGCTCCAACTATTATTTTCTCACAATCTACAACCTCTGCCTTTACAAAGGCCCCACCTCCTAATGGGACCAACAATTCCTTGGAGTTTTTCAATTCATCCATAGATTCTATTGATTTTAAAACCTCCAACCTCATAAGTTCTATTTTTTCCAATTCTTCCTGAAGTTTATTAACTTGTTGATTATATAATTCCAATTGATAGAGTTGCTTTTGAATTTCCTCATTCATTAAATTCACCTTATTATTTTCATGAATATTTTCAATTACTATGGGTATATATCACAAAGTATATATACTTATTTACGCCTATTTGTAATTATTAATAATTATAGATTATGGATTTAAAAATAGTATTATCTTAATTTTAATTTATTATTTTAAAATTTTTTGATTTTATTTTATTATACCACAGAACATTAAAAAAGGTGGTGTATTATATGAGGGTTTTTGATACCATAGGATACCTATTTATTTTGATGAAAGCACTAAGTGAGGCATGGTTGGATGTGGTAAAAAGAAGTGTAACAGGAAACATAGATCCTCAGATAGTTGAAATAGAAACAGAAATAAACAATTTAATAGGCCAGGTTTTATTGGCCTGCAGTATTACATTAACCCCTGGAACATTAACTATTGGATTAAATCCTGAAAAAAGGATATTGAAGGTTGCCACAATTGCTCCAATAAAGAAGGAGGATATTATTCCATTTGAACCATATATAAAAAAGATTTTTGATGGAAACAGATGAAGA
>DQSV01000068.1 GCA_015663075.1 Methanothermococcus okinawensis
TACTGTTATTTTTAAAATTCCTTGTTTCAATTACTTCTATTGTATTCCTATCTTCAACTACACCAATGTATAAAGTAATACTTGCTGGAAGAAAATTGGGCCTTCCGAATATTATGTCAGTCCTTTTGGGTTTGATGATTAGATATCTTTTTATAATGTATGATATGGTGGAATCTACAATAAGGGCTCAAAAATCTAGGGCGTTAAATAGAAAAAACCTATCATATAAACAAATACTCAATATCTTCGGGTATAGTGTGGGATCTGTTTTTATAAGGGCCTATGAGCAGGGGGAGAGAACTTATTTAGCCATGGCTTCCAGGGGATATTCAGAAAATTCTAATATTCATTATAATGTAGAGAATATAAATGCAAATGAAGTTATTTTATTAACAATAACTATTATACTATTCATATTTTTAATAGTATCACAATAATACTATCCGTATTTTTAATAATACAATAGTATATTTTTTGGATATAATATATTTTATTAAAAAAAGTAGTAAAATAAATAATTTATAAATTGAAATAAAATAACAATAAAAAAGTATTAAACTAATAAAATTAAAAAAAATATTATATAATTATATATACAATTATATGAAAAAGGCTATTTTAAAAAATGTATTAAAAATATTATTTTAAAAATACAATACTTAATAAAATTCTATCTACAAAAACTTTATATACTACCTATGTCTTAAAAGGTTTGATTATTGTGATCTAACATTTAAGTTATAAAATCATTTAAACACGTAAGGAGGAATAAGTATGGGATTAAGACCTAATAAATGTTATAGGGATGTAGATAAACCTGCATACACCAGAAAGGAATATGTAAGGGGAGTACCCCAACCAAAGGTAGTTCATTATGTTATGGGAAATACAAGTGTGGAATTCCCAGTGGAAGTACACTTAGTAGTTAAGGACGACGTACAAATAAGGCATAATGCATTGGAATCTGCAAGGATAGTTGGAAATAAATATGTACAGAGTAAATGTGGTAAATTAGGATATAAGTTCCAGATTAGAGTGTATCCCCATCAGATATTGAGGGAAAATAAAATGGCATCAGGAGCCGGAGCAGACAGAATTTCCGATGGGATGAGGCTTGCATTTGGAAAACCCATTGGAACGGCTGCAAGGGTAAAAAAGGGTCAGAAGATCATTACAGTATATACCACCCCAGATAAGGTAGAGGATGCCAAAGAGGCCTTAAGAAGATGTGCTATGAAAATGCCTGTTAAATGTAAAATAGTAATAGGTAAAGGGGCAGAATTGATTAAAAAATAAATATTTTAAATATTTAATATTATTCTATATAATTTTATTTTTCAGGAATACTTGCCCTAATAAACTCTTCCCTATTTTTTCTCAGACTTATGGTAGCATCAATGCCCACTTTTGCTGTTAATTTATTCTCATGGTCCCCTGAGGGATCCAATGAGGAGCCCTTTGCATCTTTTATAATAATAATATCCTTATCTCCCTGAACCCTTGTTGCTATGGCGTATTCTACGTCATTTGGATCATAAATGTTTATATCCTCATCCACTATTACAACATGCTTTAAACTTGGATGGGAGGCCAATGCTGCAAGTATTGCATTTTTTCCATCTCCCTCAGTTTTCTTTTCAATTGAAATTACAGCATGTAACCAGCAACAACCTCCTTCAGTTAGTACTACGTTTTTTACAGAAGGTAGAGTATTTCTAATTCCCCTATATATCCTTGGTTCTTGGGGTAATCCCATTAATATTTTATGCTCCACTCCCCCAGGTAGTAGGGCATGGAATATTGGATTCTTTTTTCTTTTCAATTCTGTTATTTTTATAATTGGCTGTTTTCTAACCTTATCATAGGTTCCCGTTATATCCACAAAGGGACCCTCATCAGCCATATCCTTAGTAATCTTTCCCTCAATAATAAACTCCCCAGGAGGGACCTCTAAATCTATAGTATCACACTTAATAAGTTCCAGTGGTTTATTCATTAATGCTGAGGCATATTTTAACTCGTTAAAGTTAAGATCTCCAGATGTGGAGGCTGCCAATAGTATGGCAGGATGAACTCCTATAACTATTGCAACATCAACATCTCCATTCTTTATATTCTTATTGTATATGTAGTGAAGATGCCTCTGCTCTACCATTCTAATTACTAAGTAGTCTTCCTTTACAAGTATTCTATGTATTGAAGCATTTATTCCATAATCCTTATCTTTAATTATTACAACACCTGAAGTAATATAGGGACCAGCATCCTTTTCATAGTATGTGGGTATTGGATAATTTACTATCTCATTGGGATTTTCCCTAATATATTCCTTTTTTAAGTTGTTGTTTATTATAAGTTCTCCATTTTTTTCATTATCCATGGCATTTAACATATATCCCATTAGATCCTTTACTTGGATATCTAAACTCTTTGCTATATTCTCCCTATTACAGAGATTACCTATAACCTCATAGCCCCCTACATCTTTTATATAAACAGTTTTTCCATCGTATTTTTTTAAAATTCTTGTTATATCATATTTTTTACTTGCAGATGGTATTTCTACCCTATCTATGGAATTTATAAGATTCCTTATCATTTATGTTCCCTCTTTTTTATATTTTTATTCCATTTTGAATATTTTATATCTTTTATTTTTATTTTATCTCAACTATTTTTAATTTTTTTATTTTATATTATTTTAGTTGAGAACATAAAAAATTTTCTATCCTATCTACAGTATAAAAAATAAATAAAAAATAATAAAATAATCTAAATCTTAAGACATAAGGGAGAAATAAATGTTTAAAGATATAAAGAGAAATAAAATACTTGATCATACTACTTAAAATATATAAAAAAATAAAAAAAAGTAGAAATTCCCTACTCCTGTCTTCTCTGCGCCCCTAAGTACTGGATATGTAATGGAAATCCTTTAATTAGGGGGTTATTACGTTTATAATAAGTCTAAAATATATATATATTACTATACAAATAAAAAAATTAAAAATAAAAGAATAATAATAAATAGATAAGTATATAAATATAAATTGTTATCTTATTATTTAAAAAAATATAAATGATTTTGAATATAATTTTTTTTATATATATTTAAAAAATTACTATTAAATTAAATGATTAATCTTAGAATGTAACACAACTATTCATTATTTTAAATAATAAAGGGTGAATATATGATATTATTAGTCAGTCCTAAGGATATTGATGAAGTTAAAGAAGTCATTGAAGGTGGGGCAGATATTATTGATGTTAAAAACCCATTGGAGGGTTCATTAGGTGCCAATTTCCCATGGGTTATTAAGGAGACAAAGGAGATCACTCCAAAAGATCGTTTAGTTAGTGCAACAGTGGGAGATGTACCTTACAAACCAGGAACTGTTTCCCTTGCTGCACTTGGGGCTGCTATAAGTGGGGCAGACTATATAAAAGTTGGACTCTATGGCACTTCGTGCTATAATGAGGCTGTGGATTTAATGGAGAAGGTGGTAAAGGCAGTCAAAGATGTTGATAAGAATAAAATAGTTGTGGCTGCAGGATATGCCGATGCACATAGAGTGGGGGCCGTTGACCCTCTTATAATACCTAAGATTGCTAGAGATTCTGGCTGTGATGTTGCAATGTTGGATACAGCAATTAAGGACGGAAAAACACTATTTGATCACTTAAATAAAAGGTTGTTATCTGAGTTTATTGAGGAGACCCATTCCTATGGTTTAAAATGTGCATTGGCAGGGTCCATTAAAAAAGAAGAAATTCCAACATTAAAGGAAATGGGTTGTGATATTGTGGGCATTAGAGGGGCCGCATGCACTAAGGGAGATAGAAATTATGGTAGGATAAAAAAGGAACTGGTAAGAGAACTTTTAGAACTGTGTAAGGATTAAGTAGAATATTTAAAATTTTAAATTTATTTTACTTCCACTAGTTCTAACAAAATTATATATTAAACAAAAAACCTTAATTTTAAAAATTATAATAAAAAATAAAAACTTTAAAACACATAATGAAAGTAATAACATTAAATATTATAATTATAACATTAGTGCCCCTGTGGGTTAGCCAGGATATGCTTACGAACTGCGGATTCGTAGACTCGGGTTCAAATCCCGACAGGGGCGCCATTTATTGTAATTTTATACTTACTTTTAACAATAATCCAATATATAAATATGATAATGAAATATGAAATGAATACAATATAAATAAAGGGTTAACTTAAAAAAGGTTGATAACATGATAACTTGGTATGGCCATGCATGCTTCAAAGTGGATAATATATTAATAGATCCATTTGTACCAAATCCCCTCTATAACATAGATATCCACAAGGATAATGAAGTTGTTAAAGGTGTGGATCTTATAGCCATAACCCATGGACATAATGACCATATTGGATCTACAGTTGAACTTTCTAAAAAATATAATCTTCCAGTAGTATCCAATCATGAAATTTCAGTATATTTGGGAAAGCAGGGTGTTGTTGCAGAGGGCATGAATATTGGGGGAACTATAGAAATAAAAAATTCAAAATTAACAATGGTTAAGGCAGAGCATTCCTCAGATATTGATGAAAATACTCCAGGGGGCGTGGCATCAGGCTATATTATTAATGATAGAGTATATCATGCAGGAGATACTGGGTTATTTGGAGATATGAAACTCATAGGTGAAATATACGGCCCAAAAATAGTGCTACTTCCAGTGGGTGGCAGATATACAATGGGGCCAGAGGAGGCTATAAAGGCCATTGAGTATTTAAATCCAAAAATATTTATACCTATGCACTACAATACATTCCCATTAATAGAACAGAATATTTCAAATTTAATAAGAAAAGTAGAAGATTTTGGTGTTAAAGTAATTGTACCTAAGATAAGCGAAGTTATTGATATATAAAAAAACAATAAATTCTATGAGGTGTTAAAATATGATTGATAGAATTCTGGCTGATTTAAATAAAGTTGAAGGAATAAAAGGTTCCATGGTTGTAGGTAAAGATGGTCTTGTAATTGCCTCTCAAATGCCCTCTGGCATTGATATTGAATTAATTGGTGCCATGGCCTCTGCAGCATTTGGTTCTGCTGAGAGAACAGCCTCTGAAATAAACCAGGGAACATTGCAACAGATGATGATTGAAGGGGAACATGGAAAAACTCTAATGACTGATGCTGGAGAGGGAATATTAGTTGTATTAACAGATTCAAATGTAAATTTAGGATTAATTAGAATATCTATGAAGAGAAGTACTGAAAAGGTTAAGAATGTATTATAATATTAATTTTCTTTATTTTATTAATTATTTTTAATTATATTTTTCATAGGATTTATCTACTTTTTTATTACATCTACTATTTCAAATATTTCTTCTTGAGGTATATTTAAAATATCCATTTTTTTTAACTCAACCACAATACCATTTTTTAGTATTCTCTCATATATTGGACACTTTGTGATCAAGGACTTGCCATTATCCAACCTAAGTATATTATTTAATTTATTTAATACTTCCTTCTGATTTCTATATTCCAAAAATACACAAACTCCATCACTGTCTTTAAAATAGGAGTTTTCAAATTCCTCCTTAAAGATATTGGAATATTTTATTAGTTTATTGTAGGTCTTTTTTGCATTAAGAGCCTCCTCCTTCATAAGGCCATATATATTAAATACCTTATGGGTTTTCAATATACTTTTAAATTCGTCTATTTTCTTTTTTTCTATTAAATATTCCTTTACTCTATCACTTATTCCTATGAATCCTCCATATTCGCAGTTTATTATCTTTGGGGATCCCATGGAGCATACTACAATATCCCCATATCCACAGGTGCCTCCTATTCCCCCAGATACATCTTCTACAAGTATGATCTCCCTTTCCTCACATATTTTTTTTATTTCCTTTATAGGCTGATGGGCTAAATAACCTGCAAGAGTAGTCAAAAACAGGGCCTGAATATTATTTTCCTTTAAAACATCATCTAAGGTATTTGGATTAATTATGCCCAAATCACTTTGAAGTTTTACAATGTTAAAGTTAAAGATCTTAGGATATTCTAAAAATCCCCTCCATCCCCCCATATCTGGAATTAAAATATTATTCCTGTTGTTTTTATAGGATGCTTTAAGGGTATTAAGTATATATGAGGCAATATATAATCCAGCATTTCCAGAAGGGAGTATGGATATATCCATCTTATGAGGTAGTAGGCTATTTATGACTAGTATTAATTCATTAAGATTACCCTTTGGATTCAATACTCCTCTTAGGCATGGTTTTCTATGTGGGATTATTATCATTAAACCACCAATAAATTTTATAAATATATTTAAAACATATATCTAATTATTTATATTAAATAAAATAAAAATTTGGATTATTTAAATAAGTAATAACTAATACCTAAAATCATCATGATTAAAATAAAATATTATCAAATTGTTGTCAATTATTATTAAAAAATACATGAGAGAAAGAAGGTGAGTGAATGAACATCCTTGAAAAAGCCATGAGGGATTTAAAAAATGGAAAAATGGTATTGGTTTATGATAGTGATGATAGGGAAGGGGAGGTTGATATGGTAGTAGCCTCTGAAAAAATAACTCCAACACACATAAAAACCATGAGAAAGGATGGTGGTGGATTAATATGTACTGCAATACATCCTGATCTTTGTAACAGTATAGGAATACCCTTTATGGTGGATATTCTAAGCCATGCCTCAGAGAAATATCCAATTTTAAAGGGACTTTACCCAGATGATATACCCTATGATGAAAAATCTTCATTTTCAATTACAATAAATCATAGAAACACATTTACAGGTATTACAGATAATGATAGGGCCCATACTATAAAAAAATTTGTAGATCTCTGTATTGGAAAGAGATTTAATGATTTCACTAAGGAATTTAGATCTCCAGGGCATGTTATTTTATTAAGGGCCTCAGAAGGCCTTGTAA
>DQSV01000069.1 GCA_015663075.1 Methanothermococcus okinawensis
ATAAAGGGCACTTTAAAGAATGATTTTATATGGGTCTCATGAGGGTTTATGGTAATAACTCTATCAAATAGTTGTGAATATATTCTTGCAAGTCCTCTAATGCTTATAGGTTCCCCAGGATTAAATTTTTTATCCTGTCTTGCATAGGCCAAATAGGGTGCTACTAAAGTTATGGATTTTGCTCCCTCCTCCCTTAGTATATCACTCACCAATATGCTCTCCACTATGGAATCGTTTTGATTATTTTGGGTTTGGATAAAAACTACGTCCTCATTTTTTATAATGTCGTTGTTGTGGATTCTAATATATAATTCCCCATCTGGAAACCTTTTAAACTCTGTTCTTAAAAGTTTATAATTAGTCAATTTTGAGACTTTATGGGCCAACTCTTGAGAGTTCATACCTGGTATTATTATCAATATATATCACCACATGTTTAATTTTATAATTAATTAAAATAAATTATTAAAATAAATTATTAAAAGAATTATAAATATATTTTGGACTATTTCATATATTTTATTTTTATATAGTGTATGGTAGGTCCATATATTTTTTTAGAGTTAATACATCTATCTGTCCAGGTGCAGAGGATTTGCCCTCCATGGAGGCAAAGGTTAGTACACTGCCAAAGTAGGTTCCCAATATTCTTGTTAATTTACCCTTTTTCCCCATACCAATACCTATTACTCTTCCCTCAAACTCCTGTATGACTCTTAAAATGTTCAAAATATCTTTTTTAGAATTGACCATGGTAGCAAATTTACCTACATCCCCAATCTGGAGTTCTTTATCTACAATTTCTAAGAGTTTATTGTAGGAGGGGGTCTCCTTAAAGTCGTGGTAAGATATTATGGTCTTAGTCTCTGAACCAATATCATCTCTAAAATTAACAAGTTCTTTGTTCCTTGTTTCATTTAACTCAACATCTATATATTTTACATTGTTTTCAATAGCCACTTTGTATAGGCTTATTCTTTTATAATCATCACCCGTGTAATGTCCTCCTTCCCAATGAGCCCTTATTGTGATAATAGAGGGATAATTAGTCATTTTTATAATATCCTCTTCTTTAATATCTTTAATGCAATCCACTCTAAACTCCACAATATCTGCAACTTCCAAGGCCCTCTTTGCACTAATAATGGCATTTTCTATATTGTTTTCAATTATTGGAATACATATCATAGTTTTTCCCTTATTTTTGTTTATATATTATTAAGTTTTTATTAAATTAAATAATACAATTAAGATAATTATAATATAGAAACCTTTTAAATTATAAAATTTATTATTTATCATAAAAAAATTATTTAATATGAGAGTATTAAGAAAAAATCTAAATATATTTAAGAAGCGTTTTAAAGTTCTTAGGGAACAGGTTTAAGATGTTAAATACTTGATTACGATTACGGGATAATTCAAAATATGATAAAAATAGCAAATGGTGTATTATGATATTTTTTACAGGAACAGATACTGGAGTTGGAAAAACCTATGTTTCCACAGTAATTGGAAAACATTTAAAATACAGGGAAAATATAAATGTGGGCTATCTAAAGCCCATAGAATCTGGAGGTATTGAAGATACAGCAACTTTAAAAGATACCCTGAATTTGGAGGAGGAATTAAATGTATTAAACCCCATAAATCTGAAAAATCCACTCTCACCAAATGTGGCCTTTGAAGTTGAAGAATACAATATATCCTTGAAGGAGATAAAGAATAAAATAAAAAAATCATTTAATTTATTAAGTAAAAAGTATGATTACTTAATAGTGGAAGGGGCTGGAGGAGTTGCAGTGCCTATAAAGGACCATTTTTTAATGTCTGATCTAATAAAATTCTTGGATATTCCATCAGTTATTATCTCTAAACCTAACTTAGGTACTATAAACCATACTCTTTTAACCATTGAACATCTGAGAAACAAGGGAATAGATGTTAAAGGAGTTATCATTAATTGCATAAGTAAATTGGAGGATGTTTTATACTATGAAAAAACCTTTGAGACAATTGAGGACTATGGAAACATTGAAATAATTGGAATTGTTAAAGATTATGGGAATTACAAAATTGATTTTAATAAAATACTATATAATGTTAAAATATATCCTAAGTGTTAAACAGGCAGTAGAGAAATAGAAGTTATAGATTTAAAGGTTATTCATATTAAAAAGATGGAATAAAATACCATAGGAGATAATTCAAAATTGGAGGAAGATGGTCTTAAACTAATTGAAGAAAATAAATAGAAATTTAGAAAATTCTAAAAGAAAAATTGGCTATAATTTTTATATAACTCACTATAGTAGGTGAAATATTGAGAGGATTTTTAATTGGAAGATGGCAACCCCTTCATAATGGGCACTTAACTATAATAAAGGAAATAGCCAGTGAAGTAGATGAACTTATAATAGGCATAGGCAGTGCCCAAAGGAGCCATACAACTAAGGATCCCTTTACAGCAGGGGAACGAATAATGATGATAATCAAAACCCTTAAAAAATATGATTTTCCATACTATGTAATACCCATAAAGGATATTGAGTTTAATGCTGTATGGGTATCATACATTGAAGCATTAACACCCCCCTTTGATGTAGTATATACAGGTAATCCCTTAGTAAGAGAACTTTTTGTAGAAAGGAACTACCCTGTCAAAAAACCTAAACTATATAATAGAAGGGAATATTCAGGAAGCGAAATAAGAAAAAGAATGATAAATGGAGAAGAATGGAAACACTTAGTGCCCAAGGAGGTTGTTGATGTAATATGTGAAATAGACGGAGAAAATAGAATTAGACGCTTAAATAAGTCTGATTATGAGTGATAATTTAAATTATATGCTATTTTTATAAATTTTTATAAATTTTTTATATTGATTTTCTAAATTATTTATTTTTTATATCTTC
>DQSV01000019.1 GCA_015663075.1 Methanothermococcus okinawensis
GGTGCAAGGGTTTGTCTAAACCAGCAAACCCTTGTTATAGTGGAGGTTTTGCCAAGGGAAAAGGACTATAGGGCAATGGCAATGGAGATTGATGAGAGACCAAATATATCCTTTGAAGATATTGGGGGGTTAGATGAACAGATAAATGAAATTAAAGAGGTTGTAGAACTTCCTCTAACCCATCCTGAACTCTTTAAAAAGGTAGGTATAGAGCCACCTAAGGGAGTACTTCTATATGGGCCCCCTGGAACAGGTAAAACCCTCCTTGCAAAGGCTGTAGCCAATGAAACCAATGCCTCATTTATAAAAATTGTTGGATCAGAACTTGTAAAGAAATTTATTGGAGAAGGAGCCAAACTTGTAAGGGATGTATTTAAATTGGCTAAGGAAAAATCCCCAAGTATTATATTTATTGATGAAATAGATGCCATAGCCAGTAGAAGAACAGAAGCCCTTACTGGGGGAGATAGAGAGGTCCAAAGGACCCTTATGCAACTTCTTGCTGAGATGGATGGTTTTGAACCGAGTGGAGATGTAAAAATTATTGCAGCCACCAATAGGCCAGATATATTAGATCCAGCCATATTAAGACCAGGTAGATTTGATAGAATAATAGAGATACCTGCCCCTGGGGAAGAGGGAAGATTGGATATATTAAAAATACACACAAAAGGTATGAATTTATCCAAGGATGTGGATCTGAACAAAATAGCAAAGATGACTGAAGGATTTGTTGGTGCAGATTTAAAGTCAGTATGTACCGAGGCAGGTATGTTCGCAATAAGAGGAGGAAGAGAATATATAACCATGGAGGACTTTTTAAAAGCCGTGAAAAAGGTGCAGGAAAAAAGAAGGGATAATACAAAGGTACCTACTGCACCAAATGTCATGTATGGCTAATTATGAGTATTTAATGATATATTATTGAAATCTATGGATTAATAAATAATAAAAACTTTTTAATTATTTTATTTTTTAATTATTTTATTTTTTGTTTATGCTCTAGTTATCACCCCCCTTAATAATAGAAATTAAGAGCCAACAGACTAAGAATACTTTTAACAGTTAGATCTCTTCTTGATTCATAATCTTTATATATTCTACCTTAGTATATATTATTTTTTGATGGGAATTAGGGCATTGTAAATTTGAAAATTAACGGTGATATTAAAATGATAACGGTTTCTATAATCGGAGGAACAGGATATACAGGAGGAGAATTATTAAGAATACTCTCCAATCACTCAAAGGTAGAAATAGAGCACATAACCTCAAGAAAATTAGATGGAAAGAGTATAACTAAGGTACATACAAATTTAAAGGGCATAGGCAATTTAGATAACTTAACATTTAAAAATATTCCCATTGAAAACATAGACTCAGATTTTGTATTCTGTGCTACTCCTCATGGAGTATCAATGGAAATAGTGCCAAAATTATATGAAAGAGACATAAAAATCATTGATTTAAGTGGAGATTATAGATTTGAGGATATTACTATCTATGAGGAATGGTATAATTTAAAGCACACTGGAAAACTTAAATCCATTTATGGGTTGCCTGAAATTCATAGGGAAGACATAAAAAAGGAAAAACTTGTGGCAAATCCTGGATGCTTTCCAACTGGGGCCATATTATTGCTGGCACCCCTAATTAAGGAGGGTATTGTAGAGGATAGAATTATTATTGATTCAAAAACTGGAGTAAGTGGGGCAGGAATAAATCCTTCAAATACCACCCACTTTCCTAATATAAATGAAAATATAATGCCATACAAAATCACAACCCATAGACATACCCCAGAAATAGAAGAGATATTAAAAAAAATATCCAATAGAAATGTAAAAATATCCTTTACCCCCCATTTGGCCCCAATTACAAGGGGCATACTTACAACTGCCCACACATTTTTAAATGAAAATATGGAGAGGGAGGATATAATTGATATATTTAACTCATTTTATAAAAAAGAACCATTTATAAGGATATTTTGCGAGGAAATCCCTAAATTAACAGGAGTAAGGGGTACCAATTTCTGTGATATTGGAGCCTTTGAAATTGATAGATATGGAAGACTTGTTATGGTATCTGCAATTGACAACCTTGTAAAGGGAGCCAGTGGCCAAGGAGTACAGAATATGAATATAATGGCAGGATTTAAGGAAACAGAGGGATTGCTATTTGGAGGTCTAATGCCATAGATTATATAATTTTTAATATAATTCCTAAATAAAACTGTTTATATTGAATAAAAAATCTCAATTTCAAAAAAAACAATAAAAAAATTATTGCAAAAATTAATTAATATATAAAGTAAAAAATAATTTTAAATAATTAAAAAAATAAAAAAATAATTAAAATAAAATTATTGGAGAATCTTCATTAGTCTAAAAATAATAAATAATTACAAAATAGAACAAACTTTAAGAATTATAAAAAAATTGAAACATCTAAAAAGAAGAATCTCACATAAAAAGTAAAAATCTTAGTATTATTCTCCTTAATGATTATAAGCACCGAAAGAGCAGGAAGGACCCTTTGACAGGAAAAATTATTTAACTCTATCAGGGTTAATAAGAACTTAAATATTCCCTTTATAGGTATTTTATCTTTTTATTATATTTTATTATATATTTATTATATTATTTTATTATAAATTGGAGATACCATTTATTTAACTATGATTATTCTATACTTTATTTTTATATTTTATTTTTTATTTTATTATTTA
>DQSV01000036.1 GCA_015663075.1 Methanothermococcus okinawensis
TATGTTAAATTTTGGAACTGCAGGCATACCTATAAACACAAAGCCAAGAACTACACAAAATGCCTTTTATTTTTTGAGAGAAATAAATTTAAATGCCATAGAGTTGGAATTTGTTAGAGGGGTCAATATAAAGGAAAAAAAGGCCGAGGATTTAACAAACCATGCTAATAATATAGTAATAAGTGCCCATGCACCGTATTATATAAACTTAAATGCTAAGGAAGAGGAAAAGATAGAGAGAAGTATAATCCATATAATAAATGCTGGAAAAATAATAAATGTTTTTAACAGATACTTAGATATTAATAGGAATGTTGTTTTCCATCCAGGATACTATCTTAAAATGAATAAGGAACAGGTATATAAAACCATATCAAGTAATATAGAGAAGATACTTAATTACTTCAAAGATAACAATATAAATGTAATGCTAAGGCCTGAAACAACAGGAAAAATAAGCCAATTTGGAAACTTAGATGAATTGCTATCTCTATCAGAGGAACTTGGAATATTGCCCTGTGTGGATTTTTCACATCTCTATGCAAGAAGTTTGGGAAAAATAAATGATTATAATTCCTTTTACAATATATTGGAAAAGATAGAAAGTGTCCTTGGAAAGAAGGGAATATATGATATGCATATCCATATATCAGGGATTGAGTATGGAAAGGGAGGAGAAAAAAACCATCTACCACTTAATGAATCAAATTTTAACTATAAATCACTTTTAAAGGCCCTAAAGGATTATGAGGTAAGAGGAACTGTAATCTGTGAAAGCCCCAGGTTGGAATATGATGCCCTTATTTTAAAGAGAGAATATAATCAGATGGAGTAATAATATTATTCCACAGTAACACTTTTAGCAAGTCCCCTTGGTTTATCCACATCCCTACCAAGTTCTAAGGCCTTATAATAGGCCAATAATTGACAAACTGGAGCATAGATAAAGGGACTAACCTCCTCAATTACATCAGGTATTTTAATTAAATGATCCACGGCAATATTTACAGGAGATATTCCAATAACCTTTCCATTTCTGGCCTTTATTTCCTCTATGTTGGATACTACGGAATTGAATAGATCACTGCTGGAGGGGGGCACTAAGGCAATAGTATCTATATTTTTATCTATTAGAGATATGGTACCATGTTTTAAAAATCCACTACTCATGCCTTCGGCATGTAAATAAGTGATTTCCTTAAATTTTAATGCTCCCTCTAATGCATTTGGTAGATTTATGCCCTTAGATATGAATAGGTAGTTTTTAACTGTTAAATTTTTAGATATATTTTTTATATTATCTCTACTCTCCTCACTTATTACTTCTCTAATATACTTTGGAATATTTTCAATTTCTCCCTCAAATACTTCCATATTCTTTCCAATTATTTTTCCATACTCAACAAAAAGCCTATAAAGTATCATAAGTTGAGATAGATATGTCTTTGTGGCACATACTGAAATCTCAATACCTGATCCCATCATAATATTTATATCCCCTATTCTTGTTGCTGTGGATCCCAATACATTAACTATTGTGGCAGTTTTAGCCCCTTTACTTTTTGCATATTTTATGCCCTTTATGGTATCATAGGTCTCTCCACTTTGGGTAATTCCAATAACCAAGGTATTTTCATCAACTATGCCCTTTACTAAAAACTCCGATGAATCACAAGGTATAATCAATTTATCCAATTTTGAGAACCAATATTCCCCAACCATCCCAGCATGAAGAGAAGTGCCCATTGCAATAATATATATTCTATCGTATTTTTTTAGATCCCTTGCCAACTCCATTATTTCTTCCTTGGATATTTTGGCAGAGTTTTTAATAACCTCAGGTTCTTCCATTATCTCCTTCAACATAAAGTGCTCATATCCTCCCTTTTCAGCAGTTTCCATATCCCAATCTATAATAAGTTTTTTTCTTTTAGCAGTTATATCCCTATCCTCTCTTATACTATATATTTCATAGGACATATTAGGTATATCTCCTTCATTGTCCTCTGCTTTTTTTAAAAGAACCATATCTCCATCCTCTAAGGGAATAACCTCCTTTGTCCATTCTAAAAAGGCTGAAATATCACTACCTAAGAAACATTCTTCATTTTTTATCCCAAGAATCATTGGACTCTCATTTCTTAATCCAATTAAAAGATTGGGAAAATTTTTATTTAATATCAATAGAGCATAGGTGCCCTCTAACTTTTTTATGGCATTTTTTATAGAAGTTATATATTCCTTTTCTGATATGTTGGATCTATTAGATTTATTTAAGTTATTAATCTCCTCCTCAATTAAATGGACAATTATCTCAGTATCTGTTTGAGATTTAAATTTATGGCCCTTTTTTATTAACATTTCCTTCAATTCCTTATAGTTGGTAATTATGCCATTATGAACAATGGCCAGCTCCCCTTTACAGTCAGTATGGGGATGGGCATTCTCTCTTGTAATACCTCCATGAGTAGCCCATCTTGAATGCCCAATACCTATATGCCCATTGGCACTTAAAAAGTCCTCACTTTTAGAAACCTCATCAACCTTGCCAACTCCTTTTTTAATAATTAATCCATCCCCCTCAATAGTGGCAATGCCGCAACTATCATATCCTCTATATTCCAATCTTTTTAATCCATTTAATAGAATTTCTGAAACTTTTTTATTTCCCAAGTATCCTATTATTCCACACATAGTTTTCACCATTATTTTATTGAAATTGGGGATCATTATACATAAATTTTACAGCCCATAAATAAAACGTTATATATTTTATATCCTATTAAATTTTATAGTAAAACATATAAAATATTTTAAATTAATAAATAATAATGAAAATATAATATATTAACCATTTAAAGAGGTAATGCTATGGTAGTACATAATAAGATATTAAAAGTTGGTGTGGGTCAATCCACTGATCCCACTGAGGCCATTGAGACTGCTTTGGAGGGCAGTGGGCAACCTGATTTAACAATAATATTTGCATCTTCTGATCTTGATCCAAATGAGGTTTATACTCAGATAAAAGAAAAAGTTGGAAATTCTAATATTATTGGAGGAACTACTGCTGGGGAGTTCTCCAGTATGGTAAAAAAATCAGAGAATAGTACTGTAGCAGTGATGACACTTAAGAGTCCTTATCTTAAAGTGGGTGTTGGTGTGGGGGAAGGAATATCCAAGGATCCCTTTGAATGTGGAAAAAAAGCAGTTCATAATGCATATGTTTCTTTGAAGGATAATCCCACAGCATCTGCAATAATATCTGTGGCCTTTATGAACAAAAGTAGTTCAGATCTCTTGAAAATGAAGCCCTTTGTTAATATTATTATCCCTGATGGTTTAGCCGGTACTGAAGAAGAATTTATGAGGGGAATATTATCTGCAATTGGGTATAATAATTATATAGTAGGAGGATCCTCTGGAGATGATTTAAAATTTAAAAAGACCCACCAATTTGGTAACGGAGTATATAACGATGCAGGTGTAGTAGCCACCTTGAGTAGTGCTTTGAAAATAGGCACCGGGTATGGCCATCCATATTACCCCTCTGATACAGGGGCTGTTATTACCAAGTCTAAGGGAAGGGTTGTTTATGAATTAAACAATAGACCTGCTTTAGAAGTTATGAAGGAGTTACTTGGAGTGGATGAGTTAACTCCTGAAGTATTTTCCCAATACCCCATAGGTGTTAAATCTTCAGATGTTTACGGAGAATATATCATCAAAAGTGCTGCCAATGTAAATTCAGATGGAAGTATAACTTTTTACTCTGAGGTACCTAAGAGAAGTTATCTAACTATTATGCATACTGATAAGAAATATATTATTGAATCCTTTAAAAAGACCATATTAAATGCCATACATAGTGCAGGAGATCCAAAGGAAATTGGAGCAATTATAATATTCAATTGTATATTAAGGCATCTTCTTACTGAAAGAGAAGGGGTGAATGACCTTAAGATAATTAGAGAGTTAGTGGGTGATGTTCCAGTAATTGGATTCAATACCTATGGAGAGCAAGGAAGTACTTTAGGTGGATCCATAGGTCATTACAACCAAACCTCTACTGTGTTATTATTGGGTAATGAAGTAATTTCTAAGTAAAAAATAAGTAATACAAAATAAAAATGGCAAAATAATATATAGATAAATTAGTATTTCAAATTAATTAAATAAAAAATAGAAAAAATCCCTATTATATTCTTATGCTTCTAAGCACTGGGAAATATAGAATCTGTTTGTAAGATTTATTACAACTATATTTGGAAAGTAGAGATGTATTTACAAAAAAATACTTTTTATTAATATTTTATTTTATTCTCTTATTATTTTTTTATTGTAATCATTATTTTTAGTATATATATTTATAAGTTCAAGAAGTTATGTGCCCGACTGTAAATAAAATTTACTTTAATAAAACTGCATCCAAATACTTGATAGGTATATTATATTAACCATATATACTTAAAACTAAAATTGTAAATAAAAACTTAATTCTTATTACTAATAAATTCCCTAATAATTAATAATCTCTAAGGATATTGAAGATTTACAATTATTTTTTATTTTTATAATATTAAACAACAAATTAAAAAGTGAAAACATGGCAATACTCGGACTCATAGGAAAACCAAATGTTGGAAAATCAACTCTATTTAATGCAATGACAGAGAAAGTAGCAGATATTGGTAATTATCCCTTTACAACAATAAATCCAAATATTGGTACCTCATATGTAACATCACCCTGCCCATGCAGGGAATTAAATGTTCAATGTACTCCAAATAATTCAAAATGCATAGAGGGCCTAAGATATATTCCTGTTGAAATAATAGATGTTGCAGGTCTTGTTCCAGAGGCTCATAAGGGAAAGGGTATGGGAAATAAATTTTTGGATGATTTAAGACAGGCTGATGCCTTTATATTAGTAGTTGATGCCAGTGGTAAAACTGATTTAGAGGGAAATCCCTGTGAGGACCATAATCCCTGTGAGGATGTTGAGTTTTTATTAAATGAATTAAATATGTGGATATATGGAATACTATCTAAGAATTGGGAAAAGTTGGCCAGAAAAGGGCAGCAGCAAAAAAATATAGGGAAAATAATCTCTGAGCAATTAAGTGGCCTTAATATTTCTGAGGAACAGGTAAAGGAGGCCATTAGTATTAACAATTTAGAGGATAGCCCCATAAAATGGAAAGATGAGGATCTAATTAATTTAGCAAAAACCCTTAGAAAAATATCAAAACCCATGATTATAGCCGCAAATAAAGGAGATCATCCAGATGCTGAGAAAAACATTGAAAAATTAAGAAGGGAATTTAAGGATTATATTATAATACCTACCTCAGCAGAGATTGAGTTGGCACTAAGGAGGGCAGAAAAAGCAGGGATAATAAAATATGATAAAATAAAAAATGATTTTGAAATAATAAATAATTCCATAAATGAGGCCCAAAGAAATGCCCTTGAATATATGAGGAATTATTTAAAAAAATATGGAAGTACAGGGGTGCAGGACCTTTTAAACCAGGCTTATTTTAAACTATTAAATATGATAGTTGTTTATCCTGTGGAGGATGAAAATAAATATTCCGATAAAAAGGGCAATATACTCCCAGATGCATACTTAATAAAAAGAGGAAGTACTGCAAAGGATTTGGCCTATAAGATACATACTGACATTGGAAATAAGTTTATATATGCCATAGATGCGAGAAAAAAAATAAGAATTGGGGCAGACTATGAATTAAAGGATAGAGATATTATTAAAATAGTTTCTGCAGTTTAATAGGTGATTTACAGTGGATCTTATTACTATTGCATATATTCTTAATTTTATTCTTTTAGGGATTGCCAGTTACACTGACATTAAAACAAGAGAAATACCTCATACTATTGTTATATTAATGTTAATCATAAATTTACCAATAGGATACTACCTATATGGAATGGATTCTATATTGGCCTTTTTTACCACCTTAATATTGTGCCTAATCTTAGGAATAGGCATGGGCGGGGGAGATATTAAAATATTCACTGCACTGGCTCCAATATTTTCCTACGGTGAGAGTATATTCTATATTCCAAAAGCAATACTGCTATTGATAGGCATAAGTGCTACAATTGCTGCCTTCTATCCCATGTTAAATATATTAAAAAAATACTGGAAAAGTATTATTCCTTCAGCAGTGGGTTTGTCTGTACTCTTTGGCTCATTGAGATATATATTCACTAAATACAATATACCTTATTCCTCCCTTTTTCTCTGGGCTTATATTATATTTTCAATATTTTTATCTCGAAAAATGCCCCAATACAGTGAAATAATAAAAAAATTAAGTTATCTAAGTCCTATATATTTAATTGGAATTTATTTAATTGATAATAATTATTTTGTAAATAATAATGTATTGCTATCCTTTGTTATAAAAGTAGTTGAACTTACACTTATATCCTTGGTAATATATGGATTAACCGGTGCAGAAATATCTCTAAAAAAACCAATCCCTGATTTAAAAGAAGGGGATATATTGAGGGACATAATCTATATAAAAAATGGAAATGTGGAGGTAGAGTGTGGGAATATATGGAAGAGATTTAAACTTATGGTGAATATGGAACTGGGGAAAAAGGGAGAGTATGATAAAATAATTATTACAGAGGGAGAGGGATTAAGTAATGAGGATCTAAAACTCATAGAGAAGTTATATAAAGAAGGAAAAATGCTAGTAAGTGAATTAACTTTGATTACCACTTATCCCTTTGTTCCCTTTGTACTTGTTGGATATGTAATTGTATTATTTATCCACTATTATTTAAAAATAATTTAAATAAACCTTAATCCCTTTGGAGGACACGTCCACATAAGACAAAATACATGTAAAACAAGCATATAAAGATATTATTATGCTAAGAATAAAGAATAAAATTATAAGAGATTAAAAACCTTTAAGAGGGGCAGAATACCTATAGAATGAAAACACTTCCATAGCAACCTACATTCAAACAACCTCAATAGAAGAACTACCAGAATCTTTTCAGAGATTTATCCAGTCAAAAACATCCTTGGAATTATTAAAGAAGTTTAGGAAAATTATCTATTACAGCAGAGAAAGAAGAAAGAAATCTAATTATAACAGGAATTATTTAATTAAGGGATGCTTTGTAAAGGTACTAAGGGACTGCAAAGATATAAGGAAAAATTTCTTGTAGATCACTCCATGGCTAATGTGCTCTAAAAAGTCTTATTTGTTATTTATTATAATAAATTAGTATTATTTATGTTAAGTGGACAGGTCCTTTTTTAATTGACAAATTATATATATTTCAATGGAAAATATAATAATGTTAATTTCTTAAAAATTTTAAATAAATCTATAAAAATAAGAAAAGATTGGGAGATTTATGGTAAAGGTTTTAATAAATGGATATGGTTCAATAGGCAAAAGAGTAGCAGATGCAGTAGCAATGCAAAAGGATATGGAGGTAATTGGTGTTACCAAGACAAGGCCAAACTTTGAGGCAAAAATGGCCATAGAAAAAGGATACAAATTATATGCGGCCATTCCAGAAAGAAAATCACTCTTTGAAGAAAGAGGAATTGAAATTGAGGGGAGTATTTTTGATGTTATTGAAGAGGCAGATATTGTAGTGGACTGTACTCCAGGCGGAGTTGGAAAGGATAATTTAGAAATATATAAGAAATACAATGTAAAGGCAATACTCCAAGGGGGAGAAAAGGCTCATTATGTGGAGGATAACTTTAATTCCCTTTGGAGTTATGATAGATGCTATGGGAAGGATTACATAAGAACAGTATCTTGTAATACCACAGGATTGTGTAGGATACTCTATGCCATAAATTCAGTAACAGAGATTTTAAAGGCTAGAGTAGTTTTAATAAGAAGAGGAGCCGATCCCAACGATGTAAAGAGGGGACCAATAAATGCTATAGTTCCAAATCCGCCGATAGTACCCTCCCATCATGGACCTGATGTGGTTTCAGTAATTCCAGAATTTGATGGAAAAATAGTAACCTCGGCAGTAATTGTACCTACAACCCTTATGCACATGCATTCCCTCATGGTAGAAACCTCAGGAACAACAAGGGATGCCATAATTGAAAGTATTGAAAAGACTCCAAGAATATTTATAGTAAGTGCAGAAGAAGGCCTTAATTCAACTGCCACCATAATAGAATATGCAAGGGATTTAGGGAGAAGTAGGTATGACCTCAATGAAATTCCCGTATGGGAGGAGAGTATTAACGTGGTGGATAATGAGGTATTTTTGATGCAAGCTGTCCATCAGGAAAGTGATGTGATACCTGAAAACATAGATTGTATAAGATCCATGTTGCAAATGATAGATGATAATATGAAATCCATAGAAATGACAAATAAGGCTATGGGATTATTGAAATAATTATTTTCTATTTCATTTTTTTTTAAATTACCTCATAACCTTACTTTGTTATATTACTGTTCTTATTCTTTAGTAAAATAAAATTAAAAGATAATTAATTTTTTTATATGGATTATATACCTTAAACCCTCATTAAGAATTAATAATAGAAAATAACAATTGATAGAAATTAATAATATAACAAAAAAAATAAAATAGAAAAATAAAGAACGACTAATTTTATACATCTCTGAGATTTTCCTAAATATATAATCAAAAATCTTGTATAACACTCCTAGTGCCTGTTAAGCCTCTCATAATTTATTATATATCCTTGGAAAACAGTTTCTCTTAAATAAAGTGAGTGTAAGCAAACTTTATAACCTCTTGAAATGTAGATAAGCAAGAATTCCAAAAGTTATCAGGTCATGCAGAAATGTTATCTCCTATAGCCCTGAATGGTAGTGTTTATCTACAATAGGTCTGATTAATTCTCTTATTCTCTGTCTCCTTAATGTATTTTTTTATTACATTTATAACCCCTCTTAATGTATTTTTCTAGGGGCCTGTAATCTTTATATATGTTATTCAGTATATTATTTTTAATGGGACGTAGGGTTCTATATGTTATATTATAGAACTTCAAATTTTTTAATTAAATCGAAAGATATATATACCAAAATAATATTATTGTAATTGCTAATATAATTTGATGTATATAGTATAATTTATGAATTCATAAACACGAGAGTATATTATATTTTACAATATGCTCATAAAAATTAAAATAATAGTGAATATAATGAGATATATCTATTCTCAATGATAATGTAGGATAACCATAAAGCATATAATCTATTACTCCTAAGTTTGAAAAGTCTATAAAATTGTTGTTGTGCAGAGGTAGTCTAGCCTGGAAAGGCGTGGGACTGGAAATCCCATGGGGCTTTGCCCCGCGGGGGTTCAAATCCCCCCCTCTGCGCTTTTTATTTTTTAATTTTTTAATATTACATAATTTGCACCATAGTAGGTGAATAATATTTTGATGCTATGAAATTATTTCCATAAACACGTAAGATTATCTCTCGGAGGTGCTTATATTGACTCAGACAGAATTTAGACATAGAATTAGAATCTCTAAAACAGACATAACTGGTGAATTTCCATTGGAATATGCCCTACAGGACATAATGGGTATTGGTAGGGCAATGGCAAAGGCAATTTTAAGGATTGCAAAATTGGATGGAAAGAAACAGGCTGGTTATTTATTGGAGGAAGATGTTAAAAAAATAGAGGCCATATTGGAGGACCCTGCAAAGTATGGAATTCCTTCATGGATGTTCAATAGAAAAAGGGATCCCTATTCAGGTAAGGATAAACACTTAATTGAAAGTGATTTAATAATGGCTGTTCAAGAGGACATAACAACGATGAAGAAAATTAGATGCTACAGAGGGATAAGGCATGAGTTGGGATTGCCATGTAGGGGCCAAAGGACAAAGGGTTCATTCAGAAAAGGTTCCACTGTTGGAGTTAAGAAGAAAAAGAAATAAACACGTTGAACACAAACAAAAATAAAAAAATAAATAAAAAGGTGAAATAAATGGGTGATCCAAGAAGATTAAGTAAAAAATATGACACTCCAAATCATCCATGGATTGGAGAAAGAATTAAAAAAGAAAGGGAACTAATAATTAAATATGGATTGACTAATAAAAGGGAACTTTGGAAGATGGAAACAAGATTAAGGACATTCAGAAGACAGGCGAGAAAATTAATAAGTGATGCCACTGAACAAGGGGCTAAGGAGGCCACTCAGTTGTTTGCTATTTTAAAGAGATATGGTATATTAATTAAAGAGGATGTTACATTGGATGATGTTCTTTTATTGGATGTGGAGGCCATATTGGAAAGAAGATTACAAACATTGGTATTTAGAAAAGGATTGGCAAAAACACCAAAACAGGCAAGGCAATTTATTGTTCATGGACATATTGGGGTTAATGGGCGTAAGGTTACAGCACCCAATATCCTTGTAACAGTTGATGAAGAAGAGACAATTGCATTCCTACCAACATCACCAATGTCCTCTGAAAGCCATCCTGAAAGGGCAAAAACAGTAACTGAAGAAAATAATTAAATATTTAACAATTATTTTAAAAAATAAAATTATTATAGGGATTAATATATAAAATGGATATAAGAATAGGTGATTTAATGAGTGAAAAATGGGGCGTAATTCATATATATGCATCCTACAATAACACCATTATACATGTTACAGACATTACTGGAGCAGAAACCATAGCAAAGATTTCTGGTGGAATGATAGTAAAAAACCAAAAGGATGAATCCTCGCCATATGCAGCCATGCAGGGGGCCTTTAAAATAGCGGATATGATTAGAGAAAAGGGAATTGAAAAGGTTCATGTAAAGGTAAGGGCACCAGGTGGAAGTAAGTCAAAAAACCCAGGTCCAGGGGCCCAGGCAGCCATTAGAGCATTGGCAAGGGCAGGGATAAGAATAGGTAGAATTGAAGATGTAACACCAATACCTCATGATGGAACCACACCAAAAAAGAGATATAAATAAAAAGTAAAAAACTTTAAATTAAAATACTCAATAGGATTAAATAGAAAGATAAAAATTTAAAAAACAAAGAGTCCTTAAAAAACACTATAAAACACTATAAAGAAATAAATATTAAATAGTAGAAACTCAATAGGTATTAAAGAATAAAATTATTGTGTCCAACAAAACTCTAAACACATTATTTCTCCAGTATTCACAAAATAACTACCCATTTGGTGGTATCTTGATATACAATATTCAAAAAGAAAAAACAAACATTGGAGAGATTTTTAAGTTTGAGATAAAGTCTCCAATGTCCTTTTCCAATGCATTAAGGAGAATAATGATATCGGAAGTTCCAACTTATGCCATTGAAAATGTATATGTCTATGAAAACACCTCTTCAATGTATGATGAATTATTAGCCCATAGATTGGGATTGATACCAATAAGGGGAAAACCTGTTAGTAATGATGAAATTATAACATTCGTTCTATCCAAGGAAGGTCCCTGTACAGTATATTCAGGAGATTTAACCTCTGAAGTAGGGGAAGTAGTATTTAAAAACATACCTATTGTAAAGTTAAAGGAAGGACAGAAAATAAATTTAGAATGTGAGGCTTTAGTAAATATAGGAAAAACCCATGCAAAATGGCAACCATGCAATTGCGTATATAGACAGATTGATGGAGACAGAGTGGAGTTCTTAGTGGAATCCCATGGTAACATGAATTCAGAGGATTTGTTAATTACATCTATAGAAATACTAAGAAATAAAGCAGAAAAGTTTTTGGAGGAGTTGGAAAGTTTTAAAATTTAATATGTAGAATGTATTTAAAATGGTGGAATTATGAGAGGATTAAAAACAACCAATCCAGAACTTGTAAGATTAATAGAATCCCTTAAAATGGAATCTTACAAAAATAATAGGAGAATTTGGAGAGATATTGCTAAAAGATTATCGAAACCTTCCAGAAGGAGAGCCGAAGTAAATATAAGTAAAATAAATAGATACACAAAGGAAGATTATGTTGTTATTGTTCCAGGGAAAGTATTAGGTGCTGGAAAATTGAATCATAAGGTAACTGTAGCAGCATTATCCTTTTCTGAAGGTGCTAAAAGAGCCATTGAAGAAGTTGGCGGGCAATGTCTATCTATTGATGAATTACTTGAAAAAAATCCAAAAGGTTCTTTAATAAAAATTATGGTTTAAAATTTGCGAAATATTTAAATTGCATTATTTGGGTGAAATTATGGTAGTCATAGATGCAGAAAATGCCGTTGTTGGGAGACTGGCATCCTATGCTGCAAAACTTGCATTATCTGGAGAGGATGTTATTATAGTAAATGCGGAAAAGGCAATAATAACTGGCAACAGAGAATATATATTTAAGAAGTACTTTCAAAAGAGGAATAGAAAGAGCATAACCAATCCAAAAAGAATGGGTCCAAAATATCCAAGAAGGCCTGATGATATAGTAAGGAGAATTATACGTGGTATGATTCCCTACAAAAAACCAAAGGGAAGGGAAGCATTTAAGAGGATTAAAGTTATGGTAGGTACTCCAGAGGGCATCTCCAGTGAAATTGTGCAGGATAAAATGCCAAACACCAACAAGTATATAACCTTAGGTGAATTAAGTAAGCATTTAGGAGCCAAGTTTTAATTGAGGTGATTATGTGAAAGTAGTACATACTGTGGGTAAGAGAAAAACCTCCATTGCAAGAGCCACGGCAAAGGAAGGTAAGGGAAGAATTAGAATAAATAAAAAACCAATAGAGATAATTGAACCAAGATATATAAACATGAAGTTAATGGAACCTGTTATATTGGCAGGAGAAGCCATAAACTCCATGGATATAGATATTGTTGTTAAAGGAGGAGGAATCTCAAGCCAGATGGATGCAGCAAGAACCGCCTTAGGTAAGGCTATTGTGGAATACACAGGCAGTATGGAAATAAAGGAGAGGTTCTTGGATTATGATAGAACAATCTTGGTTAGTGATGCAAGGAGAACTGAACCCCATAAACCAAGTAGATCAACCAAAGGTCCAAGGGCCAAGAGACAGAAGTCCTATAGATAAATTTATCTAATTTATATTCCATTAACTTTTCCTTTTAGGTGATATTAAAATGGTAATGTTTCCCATTAGATGCTTTTCATGTGGGTGTGTAATATCTGAAGTATATGAGGAATATGTTTCACGATTTAAAAATGGCGAAGATCCAAATAACATATTGGATGATTTGGGAATTAAAAAATACTGTTGTAGAAGGATGTTTATATCCCATAGATTGGATAAGGATGGTAGGGAACTCTTTGATGATATTATGGAGTATTAATTTATTATATGGCATAATTTATTTATGGGACTGTGGGGTAGCCTGGTCCATCCTGTGCGTCTGGGGGGCGTGCGACCCGAGTTCAAATCTCGGCAGTCCCACCATTTTTTAAAATATTTTTAAAGGGTGTATTCTATGAAATATACAAAATTTGAAAAAGCAAGGATTATTGGTGCGAGATCTCTACAAATCTCAGATGGGGCTTTTTTAGCAATAGATACAGAAAAACAATCCTCTTTGGATATAGCCATGGAAGAATTTGAAAGGGAAAAAATACCCTTAATGGCTAAATTATCAGAAAAAAACGGAGAATAACTCTTTTTTATTTTTTAAAATATAAATTATAATCAAACACATGGTACTTTAACTTAATCTACAATAAAATAATAATTTAAAATATTATAAATTAAAAAAATAAAAAATAAAATTAAAATGGCCTAAAAAAACAATAAAATAATCCAAAATTAAGATAAAAAATGATAGAATAAAATTTAAAATTAAAGCGAATGTACTTGGCAACATTTCTTTTTATTTAAATTTATTATTTTTATTATTTATAGGTTCAAAAGATTATATCGTGTTAATTATAATTTCTTATTACTATAAATTTTAGGGCATTGAACATATAAATAAAGGGGAGATATTTGTGGATGAGGATACTGTTGTGGAAAGAATAACTGCAAAGAAGATTTTTAAAAACTCAAAGATAGGTATAAAAATAACCACATTAACAAAGGTTGGAATAGGGTATGATATAATAGACGTAGAAAACCCTGATTATGCAATATCAGATGTGGAAAATATAGTGGCTCCAGAACTTATTGGACATCCAGCCTCAGATCAGGATTTTATGGACTCTATAATATGTAATACCTCCATTGAGAATCCTGCCGTTACCATGGGTTTATCCCTTAGCATCTCTCGGGCTGCGGCAAATACTTTGGGACTGCCCTTTTTTAAATATATTGGGGGAGCCCTTTCCACTGAACTTCCAACTGTAGGATGTTCTCTATTATATGATGGTAATAATGAATTAATAGCCATTCCCATGGCTGAATCCATGGATGAAATGATACTGTGCTATAGTAAAATATTAAAGGGTCTATCCTTGAACTATGGAAATAACACAGTAGTGGATATAAAGGGCAGATATATCTGCAGTAGTATTTTTGAGGAATTAGATACCTTTAAAAAAATAATATTGGATATATCTGAAGAGGAGGACATTAAAATACTAATTGGGGCTTCAATAGGCAACTGTAAAATTATGGAAAGGAGTGACATATATGAAAGGATTTCCTCTTTAGATTACTTAGAGAGTCCTAAGGTTGTGGAATTTGATGGCACCCTTGTCATAGAGGGCATAGATGAGGCAGCAGATTTTTCCATATTGGATCCCTATAACATAAGTTCTTTAAGTGAATTATATCATTATATTCAATATATATTGGATAATGGATTGACTCCAATAATAACTTGCAACAACACAACCTTTTCCCATGTTGCGGTGGGTTTAAAGATACCATTTTTAAGAAGTAATATTAATTCAAATGTTTTAAATGAATTATGGGATATTGAGAGAATATTGAACAATCCCAACATAAATAGATTTTAGATATTAACATTTTTATGGGGCATTGTAATAAAAAATAAAATAAAAATTAAAAAATTTATTATTTTAAAAAGGAATTTATAAACATAAAATATCTAAAAATGGATAATGAAAAAAAAATTAATCAAGTATAAAATAAAATTTCAGTGCTTAGGTGTATTGAGGAGAATAAATAATGTGGAATTTTTATTTTTTTGTATAGTTCCCTCTTTCTAAGTATTTCAAATTTTATATTAAATTTTATATTATTTAAATTATTTATTTTATTTATATTATTATTTTCATTATTATTTTATAGAATAAATGGTTTTGTTTAGAACTATAAAATTAAAATAAATAACTTCAAAATTGTTAATAATACCGCGGTATTTTTGCCAATACAAGGAAAGACAACCTTAATAGAAATTATTATATATTATAACATCATTTTTCATATTACTATAAATTAGGGTTTTGGTAATAAATTAATAATTAAAATAGAGTCCTATTAAAACATTATTAATTTTAATAGCATTTTAATTAAATAAATATTAAAAGCAAGAAAAAATAAAATAAATCTGTGGTAAAAATGAGAACAAATATAATGCATGAGGGAGCCACTGAACTTACCTATGAAATAAGGGAAATAGTGGAAGTTGCAAGAAAGGTAGAGAGTTATGGTATAAATATAACATGGGAAAATATTGGAGATCCCATAATAAAGGGAGAAAGGATACCTCAATGGATGAAGGAGATTATTTCAGAAACCATCATGGATGATGAATCTTATATGTACTGCCCAACAAAGGGACTTTTAGAGACTAGAAAATTCCTTGCAGAGGAGAATAATAAAAAAAATGGTGCTCAAATAACCCCTGAAGATATTATATTCTTCAATGGCCTTGGAGATGCCATTACTAAAATATATGGATTGTTAAGGAAGGAATCCAGGATTATAGGCCCTTCTCCTGCATATCCCACTCATTCCTCTGCAGAGGGATTACATGCCAAATGCCATCCTTTAATGTATCTAACAGATGAGAATAATAATTGGTATCCTGATTTAGATGACCTTAGGAATAAGGTTAAGTACAATCCAGCAGTATCTGGAATACTTGTAATAAATCCTGGAAATCCCACAAGTGCAGTTTATCCAAAAAAAATATTGGAGGAGATAGTGGATATTGCCAATGAATATGATCTCTTTATTCTATGTGATGAGATATATCACCATTTAGTATATAATGGTAAAAAACACATTTATTTATCTGAGGTTATTGATGATGTATGTGGTATATCCTTAAAGGGAATATCCAAAGAATTCCCCTGGCCTGGTGCGAGATGTGGTTGGATAGAGATATACAATGTTGATAATGATGAGGTATTTAAAAAGTATATAGAGGGCATATGTAAGTTTAAGATGATAGAGGTATGCTCTACAACATTGCCACAAAAGGTTATTCCTAAGGTTATGGGAGATCCAAGATTTTACAAGTATTTGGATGAGAGAAAAAAACACTATGAATGGGCCTCCAACATTGCCTACAAAAAATTAAAACCTATTGAAGGCCTAATTGTAAATAAAACTTATGGGGCCTTCTATATGGGAGTAGCATTTGATAGTAATAAATTAAATGGCAATCAAAGGTTAAAAATAGAAAATAATAATCTTAGAAAATATATTGATATGATATCCAATGGAAAACCTGAGGATATGAAATTTATTTACTATCTATTGGCATCTTCAGGTATATGTATGGTGCCAATGTCCTCCTTCAATAGTCCATTGTATGGATTTAGATCTACCCTTTTAGAGAAGGACAGAGATAAACTAAAATGGACCTATGAAACCCTTGCAGAAAAACTTCAAGAGTACTTGGGAAATTAGATTCAATATAAAAAAATAATAAAAATATTAAATTAATAATTTAATAACTTATAATTTTGAAATACCTAAAAAGAAGTAAATACATGAAGATTATAAATCTCATCACTACTATCCCTGGGACATTCCGGGTGTTGTGAAATAGAAAGTGGTTGAACTTCATATTGGGCCAAAATAGATAAACACCTTTTAGTTCTAATTTTTCTTTTTTAAAATATTTTTTAGAAGATAAAATAAAAAAATATAAACAGAAATAAACTCCAACCTTCCAACCCACATCATAAAAATACCCAATATTTTTCCCAAGGGATTTAGGGAATGATTTACAATATTTACAGAGAGTCCTATATTTGCCACAAGGGAGACAGATTCAAAGAATGATTTAAATGGATCATATCCCATGGATATTAAAAATAATGTGGTGATTATATAGTGAAGTACATACACAAACCCCACAACATATGCATCAACAATAAGGTTTGAAAATAGCATATTTTTTCCAATTTTTTTACATATTATGGCATTATGAGGGAGTATAGTCTTGTATAGATTATAGTAAATACTTTTTATCATTATAATAAGCCTTATAAGTTTTATCCCCCCTGTTGTGGTTCCAGTTGCTCCCCCTACCATCATAATAAGTATTAATAAAAAAAGAGATAGATTACTTAAGTTAGGAATACTTACTGTGGAATAGCCAGTACTTGTCATAGCAGAAACCACTGTAAAAATGGCATCCACTAAATCAATATTTGAAGAGATCATAATAATAATGGAGGATATTCCTATAATTAAAATACCTACCTTACTTTGAATATCTTCAATCCATTTTCCGGTTAATATTTTATGGTGCACATTAAATGAAACTATACCTCCTACCATCATTATTAAGATCATTACAATTTTTGCTAAGGTATTATATGGAAAACTTGAGTTCTTTATACTCATTCCCCCAGTTGAAATACCACACATGCATATATTTATGGCATCCCATATTGGTAGTCCTGTTAGATATAGAAGGCCTATTCCAATTAAAGTATATAGTAAATAAATCTGCCATATTTTTTTAACTGTGTTGGTGGTACTTGGAAGAATCTTCTCCTCCCTAGCTTCGGCTCTATAGTATGCTGAGGTTCCAGTTTTTGAAAGTATTGAGATTACCATTACAAGAACTCCAATTCCTCCAATCCATTGCTCCAAACTTCTCCAAAATTGTAGGGTATTAGGGAGAGATTCTACATTGGATATTAGGGTGAATCCTGTAGTGGTCCATGCGGACATGCTTTCAAATACCCCATCTAAGTAGGAAAAATGAGAAACCCCTAAAAAAAATGGAATACCTCCTATCAGTGATGCCAAAAGCCATGCCAATGCTGATATAATCATGGCATGTTTTAATTTAATATCCACGGGTTTTGTAAATTTAGTTATTATGATTCCAATTAAAATAGTCAGTAGAGATGGATAAAGAAAGTAGTATATTGGCTCACTGTAGTAATATCCAATAATCGTGGGAAGTACCATGATAAATCCAATAAATGATATTAATATTCCTAATTCATGTATTATTCCCACAATATCCTTTCTTTTAAAGGTCTCCATACTACCCCAAAAATCCTTCAACTATATCTCAACTGTTTTACTGCTTTTTTATTCAATATTTAATTAATTTTTTAGTTTTATTAATTATTTTAATATAGTTATAGTTAAATACATAAAACTTTAAAGTTATATGACCTAAGAACTTTAAAAAATATTATAGACTTTATTATCTTTGAAGGTTAGCAGTTCCCCCCAGATATGATAGAGAACTCACCTAATATCCTCCAATTCTTTTTCTCTTATAATGAAAAGTTTTATTTTATATATTTGCTCCCTTTTTAGATATTTTATTATTCCTTATTTTTTTATTTTGTTGCAACGCTCTAATTATTTTTATTTAGTTTTATCATTTTAATTATTATCTCCATCTCCATTAATTTCATTTTTAGATAAATAAACAAATCTCTCAGTTATTATCTCCAAACATTTCTCTACACTTTGGCTTATTGAAATGTTTTCAATAACGGGAACATTGTGTTCATATGCCCTTTTAACGATATAATTATTTATTTTTCTTATTATCTCAAAATTTTTTAAATATCTTTCCATAGGACGCTTACTAACCCTTGCCCTTGCTGAAAATCTATCTTTATGCATTTTTTCAGAACTTAAGGTTAATACTAATTTAATAATATTTGGCATCTTACGATATTTTTCCTTCATAAATCCTGGAATTATATGGGTTCCTTCTATAATAACACTTAACCCCTCTGTTAAATTCCTATCTATTAAACTCTCAATCCCAACTAAAACTGGCTCCACATGCCTTTCAAACCCCAATAAATGTATGTCTTGATTGTTATCCTCTGTTGTAGGTATTCTTAAAGCCTTCCAGGCAGTATAGGACGATTCATAAAGCATTGGAACCAAATCCTTAGATATACTTCTTCTCATAACTTCCCTAATGGAATCTGTACCAATAACACTTGGTATTCCTAACCTTGAGGCCAATTCAAAGGCTATTGTGGAGGTGCCCACTCCACTGGCCCCCCCTATTAGTATAATAATAGGATGTCTATTTAATACCTTTCTCCATAGTAAATATTTTTCGGCAATGTGAGTATAATTTTTAGATATTAGGTACTCATATACTATTTTTCTTATTTCATCCTTTGTAATTGCATCTATGCCCTGTTCTTCCAATATTTTTTCAATATCCTTTGCCAGATGATAGGACTCACTTGGCTTCATTCCTGCTGTAGTTAAGGACCTAGCAAGAAGTCCTTTGGAAAAGGGCATTTCATAATCTTTACATTTTACAATTATTTTATTTGTTACCTTTCTAAGATCCATAATATCCCTCTAATCTATGGATAATATTTATTTTAAATAATTTATTTAAATAAAATAATTTAATTTAAATATTAAAATTTTTAATATAAAAAATTTAAAAATAATAAAATGGGTTATTAAAAATATATGATTTAAAAATATAATAAATGTCATAGTATTAAAAAATTTTTAAAAGAAATCCCCCAATTTAGACTGTTTATTTTTATCATTCTCAAATAAATTATCAATACTTTCCTTAATTAACTCCAATCTTTGCTTTATATAATCACTAGCATTATATTTTTCAGCCATTTTTTGAGAGACTTCCATATATTTTTCAACTGCTCCTTTGGATACTGTTAATATTAACTTACTACCACACTTAGTACATACTCCCTTTAAAGGTACCCTTCTATACTTTGCTCCACATTTGCATCTAACCCCCTGTCGTGAAAAGGCCCTTAAATTTCCAATTAAATCTGGGATAAAGTGGGATTGGATAACCTTTTCAGCAACATCCCTTTCATCGGCGGCTCTTATCTTTTTTGCAACTGCCAATTGGGCTTCAGTTTTTTCAAGCATTGTTCCTAAGGTTTTATAGGCACAAACCAATGGACCATTATCTATCTTTGTAGTTTCATGGGTATATCCAATTCCCTCATATTGGTATGGAGTACCCAGTCTATCCTCAACTGTTTCTATTAATTCCTTTATGTCCTTTGGAGAAGGCATTTCAAGGGATTTTTCATAGAACTCCAAGGGATACTCCCAAAGAGTATCCAAGTTATGGACTTCGCCATCAACCTCCTTTGGATCAAGAAGTGTTGTTAATACAAGGGGGGCATCCATCTGGCCTCCCCTCTTATCAGGTAGATACTTTTTAGAAAAATTTAAAAATGCATCTAAGAGTAAAAATATACCATCTTCGTCCCCATCACATTGGTGGGTTAATATATTTGAATTTACAATAACATTGTGGTATTTTTTTGCATTTAGAGAATAAATGTAATTATATGTAGATTTAATAATTTTTTTATTTTTAACTGGAATTACCCATCCAAAATTATTATTAAGATTGGATGTTTTATTTTTATTATGGTCAAGGTCCTTAGTATCTGGAATATCATTATCTTTTGATATTATTTTATTGTATTCATCAATGTCCAACAAAAACCCATGTTTCTGATTTTCATAGTATGGTTCAATAAAGTGGCCTAAGATATTAAACTTTGAATTCAATAGAGTATCCATATCCTCTAAGAAATCCTTATCTCCCATTAGTAATACTTTATCCTTTAAGTACTTAAGATTCTTATTAATTTTTGATCCTTCAAAATATGATGAGAGTAATAATTTAATTTTTTTACTTGATAATTTATATACAAATGAAGGTATTCTTTTAATTTTTATATTTTCTTTTGAATGAATTCCTATTTCTTTAAATAAAGTATCTAAAATATCTGATTCTATTGTTAATATGATTTCAGAATTATTCTTTATTTCCATAATATTGAAGTGTCCAAATGATTTAATTAATTTTTTAATATTCTTAGCAATCTCATTATTGCATTTTGAAAATATTATGTTATTTTTATTATCATTAATACTGTATTTGTCATTATCATTATTATTTTTATCATTATATTTATTATCCATATAACCTAATGCCAAGTAGTATCCAATTAATTTTAATAGTGCATCAATATCAAAACTTCCATTAATATTTATATTATCCATTTCATTCCCATTATTTTCTTTCCCTAAGTTTAGTTTAGGAATTAGCATTAGATCCTTTTCATTAACCTCCATGGCATTCTTTTTTATAAATTTATTACTCTCCTTAAGATATACTATTACTGGATGATCTGGAGTGGTTTCAAAGAACCTGCCCCCTTGAAGTTCTATATGTATAATATGATTTTGAGAGGGAATCTTTAAGACCTCCTCAATATCTGTTAAAACTACCCTATGTTCCAATGTATTAAAGGAATAAACCATTATTTTATTATTATCTTTTGATACTCTTCTAAGGTAGGCATAATTTTTATACTCTTCCTTTTTTTCATCATAGAGATTATAAAGTTCCTCAATAGTTATTCTTTTAACCTCCCCATTTATATTTATCAATATCCTCGTGTTTCCAGGAAAACAGTTTCTTCTTTTTGAGGCATGGAAGTATGGATGGGCATATCCAACATTGGCATTACAGTATCCAATAATTCTACCTACCATTCCAGCAGAGGTATGGGGAGCCATTCCAATAACTAAATGACCAATTAGGTCCTCTTTATTTTTTACATTATAGAATCTTTCCCTTTTATAAAATTTTTCAAGTAAATCGTCTATGAAGTTTGAGGCCTTTACAAAATACTCTGCACAGGCCTTTGGAATAATAACATCCTGTACCTTTAATTCAATAATCTGATTTTCGTTCTCTATAGGATTACCATAAATATCCCTTTCATATCCCATTTCCCTTAACTTTTCAATGGATATGTTTATCTCACTGGGTTTAAAATGAGTAATGGGCACATCTGTACAATCAAATCGAAGGGTGCCATCTTTAAATACATATACATTATTAATTGCTCGTAATATTCCCTTTTCAAGGGGTTCTGCTATTTTATCCTTTGAGGTCATTCCCTTAATACATTTAACATCCCCAGGTTTATTTATCCCTAAATTTTCTAAGGCATTGTACCAGTATTCCTTTAATGGAGCCTCTATTCTATTGGGTCCTGATAGATTCACACTGGTGCCACAAAATGGACATTTAGGATATAAACTTATTTTTCCACAGTTTGGGCATCTTCCAAAAGATACTTCAATAGTATCTGTTTTTCCCTCCTCTATGGCTTTATTTATTAACCTAACTACATTTCCTGCATTACCTATTGGGAAGAGGCTATTTACTGGAGGTTTCATTTTTCTTGCTGCAGCCTTTTCAGGTCTTCCCATACGGGCTCCAATGTATATATAGGCCTTTCTTCTGATTTCAAAGGGAGATAGTAAATTTATAAAATGCATACTATTTTTTGATTTTTTTAATAAATTTTCAATATCTTCACTATTTTCCTTAACCCTATCTCTTTTATTATCAATATCATATCCCAAAGAGTAGAGTAGTGGATAGTATTCCTCTATTTCTATGTACTTATAAATGTTGGAATCCCCTTCCATTCTTATAACATTATGGCAACAACCTATTACTTCCAAGATTCTTTTAGATTTTACATGTTCCTTATTTTTTTCATCATAGGGTATTAGATAAACATCCCTATTATGATCCCTACTTAATTTTACCTCTCCCTTTAGTATGTAATTTCTAAGTGTTGCAATATCCTCCTTTGTTACATCATGCCAATAATATGTATATTTGGGATGTAATGGGGTGTTAGTGTCTATTGCAAATTTAACAGTTTTCTTATGACAGGGGTTTTTAATAAAGTCTTTATTGTACTCAATATTTTTTGAAATAAGTATTTTTTCATACCACTCCTCACACCAACTACTTGGTAATATACTGTGATTATTTTCAAGGAAGTCTCCATAATTTACTAAAATATCCCCTAAGAATAGTATTTCCTCCACAGAATCCCTATATTTTATGGCTTTATCTATGGTATCAATTTTTATTACATTTCCATTCTTTAACTTTACTATGGGGGGCTCTATACTATCTACTGGAACAACACAGGTAGCCTTTCCAGGTCTTTCAGTTTTTAATTGAGTACCTACAGCCATAAATTCATCTACTAAATACATTAGGGCAGGATGAAAACCATCTGTGGCAAATCCTGTATTTCTACTTCTACCATACCTTAATCTAAATCCCCCTGTTTTTGATGGATGGGCAAAAACTGGCCTACCTGCAATTACCTCCCCTATAAACTTAGTAATTGCCTCAACTTCAACATCTTCGTATGAAGAGTCTTCTTCTTCCTCATCCTCTCTGTTATTCTCCCCTTTAAGGTCCTTTTCTTTTGTATTGTCCTCTGTTCCCTCTTTTTTTTCCTCCTTTTTTCCTTTTAATTCCTTTAACCAATCCCATCCTTCAATACCTAACTTATCCACATGCCTAAGTATCTTTGGGGCCTTTAACAATACTCCCTCCACAAGTGCAAGAAGTGCTCCACCCCTTATTTGATTAGTCTCTACCCTATCTAAGTCCCTATGTCCGCTAACCTCCACATCATCAGTAGCCTCTCCAGTTATTTCAATGGGAATATTTTTAACAGCAGTTCTTATTTCCTCGGCACTTGGAGAGTACTGAAAACTACCAACTTCAGATTGATATAAATCAACCTCTTCCACATATCTTTCTATTTCATCCTCACTTGGCATGTATTTACTTAGCCCCATATTCTTTCTAACATAATCCCCAACAAGTACTGCCAAGGCCTGGGCTGTCCCTCCAGCACTTCTGATGGGGCCTGCAAAATATATTGCTAAATATTCACTTCCATCCCTATTTTTTTTAATATCCACATGGGCTATACCTTCAAGGGGCGCCGCTACAATACCCTCTGTAATTATGGCAAGTGCAGTTCTTAAAGCCTGTTCAGCCAATTTTTCCTTAGAGTTTTCATTTCCAAATTTTCCTTCTACAATTTCTTTGGCTATTTCAAGTGCAGCAGGCTCTTTACCAAGTTTGGCAACCAGTTCTCTTATTCTATTGGATATTCCCTTGGGCCCCACAAGTCCCTCTACTCTATCAGCCATATCCTTTGCCAATGGGATTTCTACAGAATCTATTGGGTCGTATCCCTTTTTTCTACACTCCTCTGCAATACTGTAGATTTTTTTTACATCATCTAATATATTTTTAAAATAAAGTTCCATTTCCTTGGATGATTTTACATGAAACATGTTTAACCCTTTTTTATTGTGTAATATTGTATATTTGTCCTTATTTTTAACAAATATAAAAAATATATAAAAAAATATATATAAAAAAATATAAAATACCAAATGTAAACTATAATGATGAATAATAGACATTTAAATATATAAAATATAAAGAATAAAATAAATGTATATAACATTATATGCTCATTTCCATAAGAACTTTAAAAAATATATACCTTATTAATCTTTTAAAGTTAGAATTTTACCTGTTTACATCCAAAAGAGTAGTTTTAATTTGATATAATAGGAGTGGCAGTGTTTCTTCAGTTAATTGGATGGCTTTTCTTTTAAATTGTTTTAAAAATATATGTGTATATATCTATTGCCCTTATTTTTTATTTTTTTATTAGTTTATTTTTTATATTTCATTTTTTTCTTTTATCTTGAGTATTTGAATTATTTTATTATTTATTTTTTAATTTTTTTAAATTTTATATTTTTTATTTATTTTATTTTTTATATAGTAGATAAGGTTTAAGAAATTTTATGTTCTCAACTATAATTAAAAAACTTTAAATATTGCATACATATATGTTTAAATAGGTTTTTTTAAATTCAATAAATGCTTAATATATACTCTTAATTATATTGGTGGTTTTTTGAAAATATATATATACCACAAAAACCAGTGTAATCCAAAAAGATGCACTGCACTGAAAATGGGAAGGCTTAAAATGGCAAAGATTATAAAGGATTATCGCAAAATACCAAAAAATGCTATACTATTAAACCCCTTTGCTGAGACTCCTCTTTCATTTGAGGATAGTGTTGCCATAAAAAAATATGGTATCTTGGCCTTGGATTGCTCCTGGAAACATGCTGAAAAAATATTCAATATGATAAATTCAAAAAATCAGAGAAGTCTTCCCTTTTTAGTGGCAGGCAATCCTATAAATTATGGAAAACCCTTTAAACTCTCAACACTGGAGGCCTGTATTGCAACACTGTATATCGCAAACTATAAAAATGATGCCCTCTCTTTAATAAATGGTTTTAAATGGGCAGAAACATTTATAGATTTAAATAGAGATTTACTTGAAGAGTACTCTGGTAAAAAATCAGATGAAATAATCCAAATACAAAATGATTTTTTATCGAAGAGTATTAAAAAGTAGATATATATTTTATTAGATATTCAAATTAAATAATTGCTTAAAATTATAAATTAGGTGAAAAAAATGGCATTTGAAGAAGCAATGAATAGATTATTTAAAAAGAAGATTTGTATGAGATGCAATGCAAGAAACCCATGGAGAGCCAAAAGATGTAGAAAATGTGGATATTCAAAATTAAGACCAAAAGCTAAGGAATCTAGAGGATAAATCAACATGTATTTATTCTCTATGAATATTTTATGTATTCCTTATTTATTCAATTTCAAATAAAATTTTCTTTTTTTATAATATTATTTTGTTATTTAGATATAATTTTATGTTAGAAAAAAATTAACTTAGGTTCTTTTATCTTCTTATTTACCTTCTTTTATTATAATAATAGACAATTTTTAGGATTATAACTTTCCTTTTATTTAATTTTTAAATTAATAAAGAACTATCTCCCTAATTCTGCATGGGCCTTGGCTAAATGTCCTGATGCAAGGGCCCCTATAAGTGATAGTTCCCCTGCTAAAACTGCACCTCCAACAATCTCTGCAAATTTAAGGGCCTTATCACTACCACTACAACCAATTATTTCTAAACATTCCCTCTGGGTTTCTACCCTAGTACCCCCTCCGACAGTCCCCAAAGGTACATCTGGAAGAGTTACTGAGAAATATAGTCCATTATCCTCTGCCTCTGCAACAGTTATTCCAATACTTCCCTCAACAGTATGGGCCATATCTTGGCCCGTTGCAAGAAATATGGCTCCTATTATATTTGCATAATGGGCATTGAATCCCATAGAATTACTCGCTGCCGAACCTATGAAGTTTTTATACATATTCACCTGCTCTATGGCTTTTGAGGTTGTTTTTAAGTATTTTTTTATTTCATCCTCTTTTAAAAAGACTTCGGCAACTATGGTTTTTCCTCTACCTTCTACAACATTTATTCCACTTGGCTTTTTATCAGTACATAGATTGCCACTTAGTGCCACAGTATGGGCCTTAATGTTTCCATTTTCGTTCTTTGCTACCTCATTTTCAATAAAATTACATGCTCTTTCAGTGGCTATAGTCACCATGTTCATCCCCATGGCATCCCCTGTGGAGTAAGTAAATCTTGGATATAAATATCTACCAACTATAACTATAGGGTGAATAGATATTAACTTCCCATGTCTTGTTGTACTCTCTGCAACTTCTTTTATTTTTTGAAAGTTGTTTACTATCCAGTTCTTTAATTTCATGGCCTCAACTACAGATCCTGTTTTAAGTATTGGGGCCCTTGTCATCTTATCATCAATTATTCTTACAGTACAACCACCACATTTATTAATAACACTACAACCCCTATTAATTGAGGCCACTAAGGCCCCTTCTGTTGTGGCCAATGGAATATTATACTCACCCTTGGCATATTCACCATTTATCATTAAAGGTCCTGCAAAACCCAAGGGGATTTGCACAGCACCAATCATATTCTCAATATTTTTCTTCATTGCCATTTCTTCATTTAGTGTATATTTTCCAATATGATTTAATTTTACTCCTGTTATATATTCAACATATTTTCTTCTTATTTTAACAGCATCCTTTGGATTGAAAATACTATCAAGTTGATAGGGCTTAATTTCTTTATTTTTTAGTTTTTCAATGACTTCAGAAATATTGTTATTATTGTCGTTATTGGGGTTATATTTAATATCTTTCATAATATCACACACTATTGCATGTTTAATATATTTTTAGCATGCTTGAAATATTTATAGTTATATAAACATTTTAAAATTATTCTAAGAAATTTAAAAAATGATATGAATATTATATTCTTTTAAGGCTAATTTTTTCCTATTTTCCATATTCGTGGGAGAATATAATTCGTATCTTACTTTAGCGTAAGTGGCAATGCTTTTCTGCAATTTAGAGGGTTTTTCTTCTTAAAATTGTTAAAAAATAAATTATTATATTAATTATGACTATTACTCTTTTATTTTATTCTTTATATTTTTATTATTTTTTTTAATTATTTTATTGCGATTTTAATAAATCTTTAGAATCTTTTCCTATTTTCATAGACATGAATAACCTTTTTTTAATATTATTCTCTTAATTTTTATTTTTTTATTTTCATATTATGATTATTTTTAATCATTATAAATTTATTTTTGTTTTATTATACCTTATCAATTTATTAATCTTTTAATCATCGTTATTGTTTATATTATTCTTAAATTAATTTATTAATTTACTATAGGCCCTTTCTGCCATCTCATAGACCCTTTCTTCATTAATAGTTATAATCTTTCCATTATCTAAGACAATATCTCCATCTATTAAAACAGTATCCACTGCACCATTAAAGGAATAAACTAAGTGGGACTTTAAATTTTCATTGGGTATTAAATAGGATTTTTTTACATCTATTAATACAACATCTGCAAGATGTCCTTCAGAGAGCATACCGGAATTTAAATTAAGGGCATGGGCTCCATTTAATGTGGCAAATTTAAATGATTCCTCACCAGGGATAACTGTTGAGTTTAAAGATACTCCCTTATGAATTAAAGAAGTTGTTTTTATTTCCTCAAATAAGTTTAAATTATTATTACTACCGCAACCATCAGTTCCAAGGGTAATTAAAATATTGTTCTCCATAAGTTTTGGAATAGGGGCTATTCCTGAGGCTAATTTTAAATTACTAATTGGGTTATGGGATACAGTAATTTTTTTATTTTTTATTATGTTTATTTCATTATCTGATAAATGAACACAGTGGGCAGCTATTACATTTACTCCATCAAAAAATCCAAGGGAGTTTAAATATTCAAAGGGCCTCATTCCAGTTCTTTCCTTTATAGTTTTTACTTCATCCAATGTTTCATTCATGTGAATATGTAAGGGTATGCTGTACTCTCTTGCCATTTCATGACTTGCCATTAAAAGCTCCTTTGAGCAAGTATAGGGAGCATGAGGACCAATAACAGATTTTACCTTAGCATTATTTATTTTTTTAATTTTTTTAATGGTTTTTTCAGTGTCCTTAAGTTCCCTTTCCATTCTATCTTTATCAAATAGATCAATCATACCATAGGACAAATAGGCCCTAATTCCTGTCTCTAATACTCCCTTTAATATACCATCAATATGAAAGTACATGTCATTAAATGTGGTTGTTCCACTTTTAATCATCTCTATAGCCCCAAGTAATGTGCCAACATATACCATATCCTTATCCAATTTTGCCTCCATTTTCCAGATATAATTATTTAACCAATCTGATAAGGGAATATCATCTGCAACCCCTCGAAAAAGGGTCATTGGTACATGGGTATGAGTATTTATAAGTCCTGGGATGGATAGTTTATTTTTACCATCTATTATTTTAACATCCTTTTTATTTATTTTTTCTTTATCAATAAGATTCCTTCCAATTTTTCTTATAATGTTATTCTCAATTAATATATCATAGGCATTATTTTTATTCCACAGCAGGGTTTCTCTTATAAGTAGCATATTTTCCCCTAATTTTATAATTCTTTTAAATATTTTTAAATATTTTTAAATATTTTTAAATGGGTTTATATCATAAAAATTTTAATAAGATTTATTTTTTATTATTATTTTTTATAGGATCCATTTTAGTATAATATTAAGATTATAAATATACATTAACATATAATTGTTTTAGTTCTTACACATCCCCCTCCATCTCCAACAGGAACACTCTGTCCATTTTTACCACAGTATCCAACACTTAATTTGAAATCATTGGTTACTCCATCAATATTATGAAGTATATTCATTATCTCCCCACTGAGGCCAGCATCTCTTAAGTGAGTTGTCAATTCACCATTTTCTATTAAAAAGGCCTCAACAGCATTAAACTGAAATAATCCTTTTCCAGTATCAACCTGTCCCCCTCGAGATCCCTTTAAAAAAATACCATTTTTTGTATCCTCCAAAAGTTCCTCAAAATCCCAATCCCCAGGTTTTATATAGGTATTACTCATTCTAACTAAGGGCCTATTTAATCCCTGGGCTCTTGCATTTCCAGTAACTTCCATATCTAATCTCCCAGCGGTTTCCCTTGTATGTAAATAACCCTTTAAAACACCTTTTTCGATTATTGTTGTTTCCTTAGCCTTAACTCCCTCACTATCGTATTTATAATATCCAAAGGAATCCTTTATTAGAGGATTATCTATTACAGTTACATAATCACTTCCCACTACCTCATTTAATTTATCCTTAAATACGCTATCATTTTGTAGAATTAGATCAGCCTCAGAGGCATGGCCAACAGCCTCATGAATAAAAACCCCTGTAAGTTCAGGATCTAAAACAACTTTAAACTCTCCCTTAGGACATACCTTAGCCTTAAGTAA
>DQSV01000073.1 GCA_015663075.1 Methanothermococcus okinawensis
ATCTAAGGATTTTCCATTTATCTTAAAGGAGTATCTATCCCTTTGTAAGGACAAAACATATGAAAAATTATAAAAAATCGAATAAATATTTGAATAAGTGATCAAGAATATGTTATCAATAATTATAATTTTATAAGTTAAAAATAATTTTATAAAAAAATAAATAAATTAAATCTATTAATTTTTTTTATTGAGGTTTTTCTATTAATTTATTTTTGCATAGTATTCTTCCATCTGATGCATGAGGTTTTCTACTTACTGTATCCTGAGACTTTTCCATTTCCCTTGCTTCATCCACTAATTTGGCAGCATATCTTATCATTTCATGGGCTGATGCCACTATTGGGATATATTTCTCCATTTCCTTTACCATAAAGCATCCTTTAACATTTATGTCCCCAACCATTTCTGCAATCTTAAAGGCTGCCATGGCCTTTGCCTTTGCATATGGATTATTATATTCCATAGCCTCTAAAGCCTTTGTTTCATTTATAACTATATTTGGTAATTGAACCTCCTTACCCTCCTTTAGGGCATCAATTATACTATCTATTGCATTCTGTACAACCCTTAAGGCTCCTGTCCCAGCAAGAACCTTTAAAACATCCGAATTAAATAGAGCCATTTCAGTGGGATCTAAGAATTCCCTTCTTGCTCCAATCATTGGATCACATTTTATTATTATGTATCCGAGACCCTCCTTGGCAATTTCATCCTTTACCCTCAATCCTGGAGCATCTCCTATAATAACTCCAGGAATATCACAATTACTTAATAATTCCCTGGCTTTTTTTGGACCAGGTGCAGCAGGGTTAGGTCCAATGTATATTATTAAATCAGGTTTTATATCCTCAATCATTTTTTTAGTAACTTCCTCTACCTGCTCTACCCCCATTTTAGCCCCACTTCCCAATACTCTAACATCAATATCCTTTCTATCGGCCCTTTCATCTAAGATTAAATCAATTAGTGGAGAGGTCCCTATATTCCCACAGTTAATAATTCCTATTTTTATTACCATAGTTTCACCAATAATATATTATTTAATATATTATTTATTGATCTAGCAGTTACTAACAATTATTTCTAATAATATACTATAAATTATACTATATAAACTTTATTAAGAGATAAGTTAATACCATACTCTTAATTATAATTTTAAACATAATTTAAATATTAGATTACATCAACTAGTTTATAATTATTTATCTCAAATTATCGCTATTTTTTTAAATTCAACATTTTAATAAAATTGTAAGTAATGCATCTAATTTAGAAAACGGTGAAATATTGAAATCTAAAAAACTTATAATGGACGAAAGGGAAAAAAAATATCTGTTAAAAAAGGAGGTTAACACCTTTGGAAATGATTTGGGAGTAATTAATTTAGAGAATGTAAAAGAAGGAAGTGTAATAGAATCCCATAATGGCCATAGATTCTATCTCTTAGAGCCTACTCTTTATGATATTGTTAAAAAGATGAAGAGAAGTGTAACTACCCTATTGCCAAAGGATATTGGAATAATATTAACATACTGCGGTATAGAAGATGGGGAAACTGTTGTAGAGGCAGGTACAGGATCTGGGGCCTTAACAATATATCTTGCAAATGCTGTTGGAAAAAATGGTAAAGTGATTACCTATGAAAAAAGACCAGAATTTGCGAAGTTAGCAAGAAAAAACTTAGAATCAGTGGGATTAATAAAAAAAGGCCAAAAAATAATAGGATTGGACGAAGAGGATGAGGATATTGAGAATAAGGAAAACAAAGGAAATGTTAATGAAAACATGGAAAAGAACCTTAAAGAGGAAAAAAATGGATTATATAATGTAATTCAAAAAATTGGGGATATTACTGAGAGAATAGAGGAAAAAAACATTGATTTAATAGTACTGGATATGCCAGACCCTTGGCGTGTTGTGGAACATGCAAAGAACTCCCTTAATAAGGCTAAGGGTAGAATAGCAATATACGTTCCCTATATAGAACAGGCAAAAAAAAGTGTAGAGGCCTTGAAAAAACATGGTTTTTTAGATATTCAAACTGTTGAATGTTTAGTTAGAAATATAGAGATTACAGAAAAGGGAGTTAGGCCCTCTACAAGAATGATAGGACATACAGGATATATAATATGTGCCAGAGTAAGGCCAGATTAGATTATTATCAAGAACATAATTCTTAAATCTACAATAACATAAAAAAATAAATTAATTTAAAAATAATAAATTACTCTAAATCAAAAAATTAAATAAAATTATAAAAGTAAATAAAAATTTTATAACTTCAATTTATTGTTTAAATATAGAATAATAAAAATAATATGGGAACAAGATATTACTAAAGGGGAACACATTAAATCCCCTTACCTCACCTAAATAACAAATCTTAGGAGAACTTACCCTTTCTCCAGTGTTTAAGAATATCGAAGGGAATATGAAAGAGTTTTTATTTTTATATTACCTCCCTTTTAAGTATTTTTATTTTAAAATTTTTATAACCTCTCTATTATATAAGGTTATATAAGGGGGATTAAGTTTTTTATTTATAAATAACTTTTTTAAGGCTATTTTATTTTTTTGGTATTTTATGAGTTTGACTATAATTTTAGATATGATTTATATTTATTGTACAGCAATATTTATATTATGTAATCTCATATAAATAATTAATAAACTATCTATAAGTTTTAAATACTATTAATTTTTTAATTAAGTATACTAGGTATTTTTAAAATAATATTGAACATAGTACAAAATGAAATAATATAATGGTATAGGATTATTTGGTGAGAGAATGGATCCAAAAATAAGTTACTTTGAAACATTTATAATTGCTGCGAAAACAAAGAGTTTCTCCAAGGCTGCAAAAAAATTGAGAGTTACTCAGGGTACTGTAAGTAATCACATATCCACCTTAGAAAAATATTTTGATACCCAACTATTTGTGAGAACCCCAGAGGGTGTGGAGTTAACTCCAGAAGGGAATATAGTATATGAAAAGGCCAATATAATGTTGGAACTTATGGAATCTGCAAAACAGCATATTAACTCAATTCATGAGTATCCTGAGGGAATCATTAAAATTGCTGCAAGTACGACTCCAGGGGAGCATATATTACCAAGTATAATAATGGATTATAAAAGGGAATATAAGGATGTTGATTTTGATATAGAGATAACTGATTCAAAAAAATGTTTCAAACTGTTGGAAAATGGTCAAGTGGATATTATAGCAGTAGGCTATCTTTATAGTAAGGATTATGAGCACGTAATAATTGGGAAAGATAGATTAGTACTTATAGTACCTCCAAACCACAGTCTGGCTAAAAAGGATATTGCAACACTCTCTGACATCATGAAGGAGGACTATATAGATAGAGAGGAGGGCTCAGGTACAAGGGAGATTCTTATAAAGGCACTAAATGAAAAGGGCTATTCCATGATGGATCTTAATATTGTAATGAAACTTGGAAGTAATTCCTCAG
>DQSV01000006.1 GCA_015663075.1 Methanothermococcus okinawensis
TCATTGGTTTATATGTATTGTTTTATATTATTTTGGCATTGTTATATTATTTTTATATATTGTTTATATTAATTTTTATACTTTAATTTTTTTCTAATATTTTATTTTTTATTGCAATAATATCTCTCTCCCCTAAATAATTCATCTAACTGAACTAAACAACAAAATTTTTTAAGACACCTATTCCTTCAATTTCACACTCTATAATATCCCCTTTATTCAATTTTCCAACTCCTGGGGGGGTTCCTGTAGAAATAATATCATCAGGATAGAGAGTCATAACACCAGATATAAATTCCACTAATTCTTCCACTGTAAATATCATATTTTTTGTGTTGGATTTTTGCTTTATTTTATTATTTACCTTTAATTGAATATTTAAACTCTCTGTATTAATATCTTTAACTATTCTTGGACCTATTGGGCAAAAAGTATCAAATGACTTAGCCCGGGTCCATTGGCCATCCTTTTTTTGTAGGTCTCTGGCGGTAATATCATTTAATATTGTATATCCCTTAATATAATCCATTGCATCCTCTTTTTTTACATTCTTACATTTTTTACCCATCACAATGGCCAGTTCTACTTCATAATCTACTCTTTTGGATTGCTTAGGGATGATTATATTTTCCCCATCGTATATGATAGAGGAAGTAGGTTTTAAGAAGAGGATTGGTTCCTCTGGAACCTCCATATTAAGTTCCCTTGCATGATCTATGTAATTTAAACCTACACAAACTATTTTTGTTGGATTTATGTTCAATGGCATAATATCTCCCATCTTTATTAGGCCCTGAATTATCAAATTATTCCAATTTAATAAAAATTCCCGAGGAATAATTAACAATATGTTTTTTTAATATTTTATCAATTTCATATCTTATTGTTGATACATTTATATTCTTAGGTACAAACCCTAGTAATTTTTTTCTATTTATTTTTATTTCTCCATTTATATAATACAATCCCCCCTCCCAACTTAATTCCAAACATAATTCAAAATTTTTAATATCTTTATTACTTTTAAGTTTTTTGGCAATATCATATTCAATTTCTTTTTTTAGGTGAAGTATCTCTTCAAAAGTTGGTTTGATTGCAGTTTCTATCACTTTTTCAACCCATTCTTCATCAGGATCCTTTAATCCAAACCTTTTTAGCAGTTCTTCCCTTGAGAGCACAGAAGGCTCTCCACTGTGGAGTAATTCCTCATTATTGTGGGTCTTTAATTTCCCTGTGGCATATTTACCAATATTGCTTACTTTTTTAGTGCCTTTTGTGGCATCTTTTTCTACCTTATCTATATTATTCACATCAATTTTCATTTCTGGATATTTATCCAATAAAGACTTTATAAAATCATCACTATACTCATATATCTCTACAGTGGAAATATTGCCTTTTAGCAATTTTTTTATTTTATTGCAGGATATATCTCCAAATAAAACACCATAATTATCTTCGTAAGCAGCCATTATTGGAATTTTTCCTTTATATACCACATATCCCTTTCTATTTATCTTTAAAATGGACTGGCGAATATTTACAAGATAATATTTATTCTCTTCCAAATAACCCTTAAACTTCCTTATATTGCTTTTATTAAGTCTAACTACATACCTAATCTTTTTTGATGAATCAGTGTTGCAAAGTTCAGGACAGTAATCTGCTATAATACACACATTTCTGCCCAATATACCATGGGTTTCGGTATCGCCAATTACCTTTATAGAATCTTTACTTATATACAACTGACCAATAATTTTCTCGTTTTTTATTATATATACCAGTGTTCTTTTATTGTTATCATGTAATATCTCATAGGCCACTTCAGCATCTCCATAGACTCCCCATGATTTACCATCAGTATAGATGTTACTAAGTATATTCCCGTCCTTAACAATAAATATGTGAACATCTTCTTTAGTATCTCCTTCATATTTATATATAAAATAAATGCATCCTTTGTTTAATTTTTTTAGAATATCCTTTAAATTAATATCCGATATATTTTTTTGATAGGGCTTGTCTTCTAAGATTTCTACCATGCCTTCACCTAATTAGAATATTGCCTTATTTCCAAATTTTACAATAGTGCTATTTTCAGAAATATTTTAATTTCACATCTATAGTGGCCTTCTCTTTTAATCTTTAATTAAATTAATTTATTATTTGTATAATATCCTTTATATTTATCTATTTAATTCATAATTATTTCATATTTGTATAACTTATATTTATATATTTTGAACAATATCGCTAAAAAATAATATAAATTAATAAAATATATAAAAAATAATTTCTTTAATAAATATAGAAAATATAGATATACTAAATAAGTATTTAAAAGGGAACTCTATATTATAATAAAAGTTTAAAAAAAATATTTTGGAGGTATTAATATGGGAATGACAATATCTGAAAAAATCCTTGCTAAAGCCTCAGGAAAGGATAAAGTGTCCCCTGGGGATATAGTGATGGCAAAAATAGAGACGGCCATGGTTCATGATATTACAGGCCCACTTACTGTAAACACTTTAAAAAAGGAAGGAATAACTAAAGTCTGGGATAATGAAAAAATAGTTGTTCTCTTTGATCACCAAGTACCTGCAGATAGTATTACCGCTGCAGAAAACCATAAATTAATGAGGGATTTTGTAAAGGAGCAGGATATAAAAAACTTCTACGATATAAGGGAGGGAGTATGCCATCAGATACTTCCTGAAAAGGGTCATATTATCCCCGGGACGGTGGTTGTTGGGGCAGATTCCCACACTTGTACCCATGGAGCCTTTGGGGCATTTGCAACAGGTATAGGAAGTACAGACATGGCTGCAGTATTTGCTACAGGGGAATTATGGTTTAAAGTACCTGAAACACTATACTTTAATATTACAGGGGAATTAAGTCCCTATGTTACCTCCAAGGATGTGATCCTCCATATTATCGGAGAGGTAGGATTTGATGGAGCCACCTATAAGGCAGCAGAGTATGGTGGAGAAGCTGTTAAAAATATGAGTGTAGCCTCAAGAATGACCATGTCTAACATGGCCATTGAAATGGGAGCTAAAACAGGTATAATTGAACCAGATGAAAAAATCATAAAGTACGTAAAAGAAGTTATTAATAAAAATAATAGAAACAGATCCTTTGAAGTGATAAGAAGAGATGAGGATGCAGAGTATGAAGAAGTATTTGAAATTGAAGTAAATGACTTGGAACCAGTGTTTGCATGCCCTCATGCTGTTGATAATGTGAAAGGGGCAAGAGAGGTTGCTGGAAAACCAATAGATCAGGTATTTATTGGTTCCTGTACCAATGGAAGATTGGAGGATTTAAGGGCTGCCATAAAAATTATAGAGGAACATGGGGGTATATCCAAGGATATAAGAGTAGTTGTTACCCCTGCATCAAAAGAGGTTATGCTTGCTGCCATGGATGAGGGTATAATCCAGAAGTTCTATAAATATGGATGTGTTGTAACCAATCCATCATGCTCTGCATGTATGGGAGCACTTTATGGAATACTTGGTCCTGGAGAGGTTGGAGTGGCCACATCCAATAGAAACTTCAGAGGTAGGGAAGGTTCCTTAGATTCAGAGGTTTATTTGGCATCCCCTATTACAGCAGCAGCCTGTGCAGTTAAAGGAGAGTTGGTGGATCCAAGGGATTTATAAAAATTTAAGGTATGATCGGCATTGTCAGGTCAAAAATTTTCAAGGAGAACTATTAAATTAATGACCTCCAATTACAGAATTACAGAATCCTGCAAAGATCTCTAACCACTCCTAAGTCGAATCAAAGGAAGGGATATGGAATCTTTTCAGAATCTATTTACTCTTTCCTTTAACTTAGAAAGGAGTTCTAATTGCATTTCTATTATCAAGGTTCAGTCTATACTTAGCCTTAATACATTAAAAACCACAAGTATTATGTCCCCTATCAACAACATTATTAGGTACTCTTAATACATTTAAGAACCATTCCAAGAAAGAAGTAATTTTCAAGGTACTCCTACACTTAGAGACTCACATAGTTAGGTACTCCCATATCATCATCTATGGCACTCTAAAAAGATCTGAGCATTCAAGTTTCATCTTCGTTTCATCTTTGACTATAATTCTTCCATTCCTTTTTTCAGGTGGTTTAATAATCTCTTTCATCATCCTGTGATAGGATATTCCCACAGACTCATTTTCATTTCTTGAAATGAACATAATAACCATCTTCTAAGAGAAAAATCTAAGACCTTAGTTATCATTACATCCATTAAAGTAAATATTGAAATGTAATAGGCTAAGAATAATTTTAACAACTAGGCCTTTTCTACTTACAATCTTATAACTCTCAGTAAATCATCTGCAATTGAGAAAGAAGATTAAAAGTTTTTTTTAGTTTAGAATTACTGAGGTTTATAGTGTTTGTGAGTAGAAGAAATCTAACTGTTAAGATTATTCTTAATCTGTTGGCATTTATTTTCTATTATTAATAGGCGATGGGAACTAAGGTATAAATATATTAATAGGAAATATTTCTATACTATAATAGTTATACATTAAATACTCACAGTAAGTTTAACATTGCCTTAAACAATCTTAGAAGGAATATTATGGATAACAATCTATGTCCTGACAATAGGTTTAAAGTTGTAATTATTGGTCCCGAAAATTCTGGAAAATCAGCACTATTAAATGCTATTTTTGGAAAAAATATCTCAAAGGTTTCAGAGGTTGGAGGAACCACAAAAAAGCCAGTAAAAAAATTTTGGGGGAAATTAAAATATGGTAAATCAAAAAAAGAACCTAAGATAAAAAATATCTCCTTTGTAGATGTAGGGGGACTCTTTGCTGGTGAAAAAGAATCTCCTATCATGGTGGGAAAAACCCTAGAATTAACATATAGGGAAATAAAGGAATCAGATCTTATTATACATGTTGTAGACGGTGAAAAGGGATTGTTGAAAAGTTTTGAAAGAATACATCATTTATTTAAATATCGTTATCAAAAACCAATTATTGTGGTAATAAATAAATGTGATTTATTGGATGTTAATAAAAGAAACTATTTAAAGGAACAGGTTGAAAAGAGATTAAATAGTAATTGTATTTTTACATCAACAATAACCTATGAAGGTATAACTGATCTAATGAATGATATTATGAACTTTTTAAAAAAGGATAGTAACTAATAACATATATTCAAAAAGTAATGAAATATATTATAATAATTTATTGATAAATGCAGTCAAGTATCTATGATAAGCCTAAAACATTATATATGTTTTAATATTATATACAAATACAAAACATAAACAAAACATAAAAACATACCATAATAATTATAATATGTCAAATATAATTATAAATAGTATAGATCCATTTAATTTTGGTGAAATTATGGTGTTGGAGTCATTAAAAAAGATACTTAAAGGAGACAGTAATAAAATTAAGCCTATATCTTCCAATTTAACATCTATTGAGGAATATGAAGAAATACCTGTTGATACAGGCAATAGTGAAGAGGAGGATATAATTAAAATAAAAGTTCTTGATTTGGAAGATTACAGGGATGCAGCCGATATAGTAGTTATGGCTGAATCTGGTCATATTGTTATTGTAAATACTGTAGATTTAGAAAAGGATATTGACGAAGAGTATTCTAAATTAATACTCTACTTAAAAGATAAAATTGCAGAGTTTGGGGGAGCCATGGTTAGACTTAGTGTAAATAAATTACTTGTAATGCCTAAGAATGTAGTAATTGAAAAATTAGTTAAAGAAATGGATGATTCTAAGTGAAAGGAGAGAGATATTTGAATAACATAGTAATCCAGATAGGATGATATAGATGGATATTCATATAATGGAGGCACTTGGAAAGGCGAAAGTGGTTGTAAAAAATGGAAAGGTAGTTGAAGTAGGGGAGCCATTAATAAAACACTGTCCGTTATTTAATAAACATAGGAACATAGAAGAGTTAAATAAAGAAACAATTAAAAAAAATATAGAATTTCGAATAAAGGATTTTGGATTATTCACGGAAAATAGAATAGTGGAATCAAAGGAGTGTGTTGTAAAATTTGGAACCTCTGAGATATTTATGACGGCATTAGATAGGGGAATACTTGAGGCCGTGGTGATAGTAAGTGATTGTGCAGGTACCGTAATTACCAATAATCCCTACTTAGTCCAGGGGTTATGTGGTAGAATATCTGGCATTGTAAAAACTACCCCCATTCCAAAGGTAATAGAAAAAATAGAAAATGCTGGAGGCACCATATTAGATAAAAATACTGGAGAAATTGACCAGTATAGGGGAGTTAAACTGGCATTGGAGGTAGGCTATAAAAGAATAGGGGTAAGTATTAGTAATCTCAAAGATGCCGAAAAAATTAAAAAATTGGAAAGTAAAGAAGTATCTATTATTACCTTTGGAGTACATACAACAGGATATAGTTCCTCTGAGGTTAGATTATATTTAAAATATTTGGATATTATTACCTGCTGTGCCTCAAAGGGAGTACTTGAAGCCGTAAAAGGACATACTATGGTTCAAATGGGTAAATCCATACCAATATTTGCCCTCAGTAAAAGGGGAAAGGAATTACTCTTAGAGAGAGCAAAGGAGATTGATGAACCTTTATTAATAGATCTCTCTAAGGATTTGCCAAGTATTGATAAAAATTTCCATATATAATAATCTATATTTTAAAATCTTTTATTTTCACTATCTTACTATTTTTTATTGATTTTCATATTATTATTTTTATTTTTTTAATAATTATTTTTTATAGGATTTTAATAAGTTTTTTATTTAGTATAAGTAGTCATGTTCATGACCATAATTATCTTTATTATTCACAAAATATATATTTAAATAGGGCCTTTTGAGCATGAAGCCTATTTTCAGCCTCTTCATATACTACAGAGTGATCTCCATCGATTACCTCGTCTGTTATTTCCATTCCCCTATTTGCTGGAAGACAGTGCATAACAATTACATCATCCTTTGCATATTCAAGTAATTTTCTATTTATTTGATAGGGGGAAAATACCCTACTAATCTCATCAATGTTCTTATTCTCATCACTCATACTTATCCATACATCAGTATACAACACATCAGCATCCTCTGCTGCCTCCAAAGGGTCATTTGTCAATGTTAAAGTACCCTCTCCATATTTGTTTATAATTTCAAGACTTTTATTTATAAATAATTCATTAGGCTCATATCCCTTTGGAGTAGCAACATATATGTCCATTCCAAGTAGGGCCCCTCCTATAATTAGGGAATTGCATACATTATTCCCATCCCCTAAGTATGATAATTTAAGGCCTTTAAATTTGTTTTTATACTGATATATTGTAAGTAAATCTGCCAATATTTGGCAGGGATGTGATAGATTACTTAGGGCATTTATCACAGGAACGCTTCCATACTTCTCTAACTCCTCAAGGGTCCTATGGTTTTTCACCCTTGCAACAATACAGTCAACATATTTACTCATTACATTGGCAGTGTCCTTTATACTTTCCTTTTTCCCTAAATGAGTCTCTCCAGTATTTAACATTAAGGAATGGCCCCCCAACTCATTTATGGCTATATCAAAACTTACCCTTGTTCTTGTTGATGGACTCTCAAATATTAATGCAATATTCTTATCTTCCAATAGATTATTATACTTATTTTTCTTTCTATTTTTTTTAAAATAAAGAGCATCATTAATAATATTTTTAATATCTTCTCTCTCTAACTGATACAAAGTCAATAAACTCATAACATCACCTAAAATAAAATTAGAATATAATAATTGAATATAAATTATAAATATAAATTTAATGATTTTTATAAAATAGTATTAAAATCTTTTTTATGTATTTGTATTTTAATGTTATTAATTTCCCTGTTCCTTATTTTTATCCATAATACATATATTCCCCTCACTTAAAACTTTAACCTCATCCTCGCTTAACTTCTCTTCTTTAACACCATCTCCAATTATGGCACTATGTCCAAGGGGATCCTCTATTATAAGCGTGGCAACCTCATTTCCCTCTTTAATATTTTCAAGTTTCTTTAATATCTCTTCTGCCTTCTTTTTTTCCCCTTCTTCCTCTACCCAGTTCATTAACATCCTTAGGGATTCTTCAAGGCGATTTAATACGCCCTCAACATTGGAAATATATCCCTGAGAGGCAGGCCCTGGTTTTACCTCAAATCCCAACTCTGGTACTTTAACATGTCCAGTGGAACTTTTTACAACCCTCTTATTTAAGTCTTCCTCCTTACATATCTTTAAAA
>DQSV01000030.1 GCA_015663075.1 Methanothermococcus okinawensis
AGGTTATCCTGTGGCTCTGGCTGTTCAATTTGAATTATTTTTTAGAAGTTATTTTAGGTCAAGGAAAACTCTTTATCTTCCATTAAATAGGAATATCCCATCTACATTGGGAAGGGTGGATATGGCAAGGGTAATTATAATTAACAAAAATAATAAAGCATACGTGGAACCATTGAGAATATCTGGAAGTGGTGTTATATCATCTATAAAGAGGGCTGATGGATATATTATTATCGATGAAAACATAGAGGGGCATGAAAAGGGGGATTATGTAAAGGTTTATTTATTTTAAATAATGATATAATATTGTAGTTCTAACAAACCATATGCTAAAATAAAAAATCTAATCTTTTTCATTGTATGTAATACTATTTGTGTTAAACTATAAGTTTAGTAGTTGTATTTAATTATAATTAAAATTTTTAAAGAATAAATTAGGTGGAATTTTGAAAAGCGTTGGAGTAGGTCTATTAGGAGATTTTAAAGATGTTGGAAAAAACTTAGGAAAAAAGGGAACTTCATCAGATATTACATTGTATAATTATAAACAGGGCAAAGATAGTGTATTCTTTATAGAGCCCACCAAATACCCTGAAAAAATTCAATCGTTAATATATACCATTAATATGATGGATTATCCCTTAGTATTTATTGAAGAGATAAAGGGAGAATTAGCGGAAACTTTGCTTCTTTTGGATATGATGGGCATAAACGAGGGCTCATTTGTTGTAGGAGAGTATGTAGATATGGAACAATTAAAAGCAATACTATCAAACACTTCTATGAAAAACTTCCAAATAAGGGAGAGGGAATATATTAAATTAAGGGAAGATATGTTATCATTACCCCAAGAGGTTGCTGGAAAAGTTAGTAATGATATTAAAAAGGTAGTTATAGATCATTTTTTTACAGTACGAAGTGTAGGTACTGTTATATTAGGCAGGTTAAAAAAGGGAACTTTAAGGATACATGATAATTTAATATTGTATCCTACAGAAAAGAAGGCAGTGATTAGAAGTATACAAATAAATGATAAAAACTACCAAGAGGCCCCAATATTTTCAAGAGTTGGACTCGCATTAAAGGGTTTATCATCAGAGGATGTAGAGAGGGGTATGATTCTATCAGATGGGGATTTGGAGGTATCTAAGGAGATTCATCTTAATATGACATGGAATCCCTATTCCAATAAAGAAATAAAGATTGGGGAAAATTACCAGGTAGCTATAGGATTGCAAATAGTAAGTTGTAATGTTGTTGAAAAAAATGGAGATGACATTATATTAAAACTTATCAAGCCTGTAGTATACGAAAAGGGAGAAAGGGCCATACTATTGGACGGTAGTGCCAAAATAAGAATACTAGGTATATCAGAATTACTATAAGGTTTTATAGTGTGTATATTTAATTTTAATATTTTTTAATAATTATAATTTTTTTGAAATGGAATGTTTAAATATTTATATATTTTCACAGATGTATTTTAAAGCCTCCTCTTCCATGAAATGCAATTTTCCAGGGATAATTATACAATGTAAAGGAGGTCCAAAGTCATAATCAATTAAATCCTCTATCTTACCATATACTATCTTAGGGTTTAAACTTCCAGCCCTTGCCAATACAATGGCCTTTGTATCCTTTTTTAATATATTTTCTTTCTTATTGGTCTCTATTTTTAATAAAATTTCAAGTCCTTCATTGGCCGACATAAATTTGTTTTTATCGGCCTGTATGTCTAAGAGGCATAATGTATGCAATCCCATATTTAAATTATCCTTTATAACATAATAGGGGGTTTCTGGAAAATACTTGGGCTCTGGAAATACTATTGATGTAGTTTTTCCAAATTTATATATTTGCAAACCAGTTATGCCCACTGCTGAGTATATGGAGGGAGCATTTATAATAATTAACTCAATGCCTTTTTTTCGTGCCTCAACGGCAATATCTACATGTGTTGTGGCAACCATGGGATCTCCCACTGTTAGAAACATTATATCTTTATCCTTACTTTCATTAATTAATTTATCCGTCTCATACTCTACCTTTTCCCTACTTAATACTGTTATCTTTTTTCCAATGGTTTCCTCTATTTTTTCTAAAGTAGTGCCAGTTAAAGTGGCAGTATAAAATTCAGCATATATTTTATCGGCCCTTTTAGCATATTCTATAGTTTTTAAAGTAATATCCCTTTCATCATATAATCCCAACCCGGCAAGTATTAACATGAGTCCACCAAAAATAATAATTTAAAATCTCTAATAAGAGAATATAGGTATTTAAAATAAAAATCTAATAAAATTAATTTAATAAAATTATAAAAAAATAAAATAAATCTCTAAAAAAATAATACTTTAATAAAATGTTAAAATTGAATACTCTTAAATTAATCAATATATAAACTATAAAAAAAATGAAAAATAAAAATATACCTATCCACAGAAGTAAAGAGGATAAAAAATAAGCCTTGGGCGGGGTTTGAACCCGCGACCTTCTGCTTACCAAGCAGACGCTCTACCAGGCTGAGCCACCAAGGCTCCATCAATAATGAATATCCCATACTATATAAAGTTTTCGGTTATGAGGTGGTGTGTCTTACATATAACCCCATACATATAACAATAAATTTGTATTTAAATAAATACTAACGAAATAATACGATAAAGGAATGAAACACTAAAATTACAACATAAATATTTTAAATACATAGACTCTAAAATTATGGAAAGGGCCCTAATTAAAAAATAATATTTTCTTTATTTAAAATAATTTAAAAAAAATACAAATTATTTAATAATCTACACTATCAAAATATTAAATTATAATAATATTTTATGACACCATATTGGATTCTTTTAATATCTTTTGTAAGGATTCTTGTAATTCCATTAACCTCTCCTGGAGTTTCTTTTCTTGTTTTTCCAAAGTTTTTATTCTTAATTTTAGAGTTTCCAATTTTTCTTTTATTTCCTCTTCAACTTCACCTTTATTTCTTTTTACTAAGATATTCCCAGCCATTTTATATACTTCATCAGACTGGGAGATTTCCATCTCCTTTAGGGCCTTTTCCATCTCTTTTATTTGGGATTCTATATGCTGTCTCTGTAAGGCTATGGCCTGCAACTGCTGTTGAAGTTGCTGAAATTGCATTAATTGACTTTGTACATTTTCTGGTAATTCCATAATAATTCCTCCTATTTTAATTTTTTTAGTAGTTATTATATACTTATTATTTTAATCAAGTTTAGGCTCCTATGTATTGTTATAATGTTAATTTATAAATACTTTCCGCAACCTTTATCCATCTAAGGTAAGAATATAAAGATGCCTTTAAAATACTTAGATCATTTGCAAATACTTTTATATGTATTTTATTTTCCTTAATGTCCATAATACCCTTGGATTTTATTTGAGTATTTAAATGCTCCAATAGTATGCTATTATACAATATATTTGCCTCCTTATTTGAACTACAATCTATCTCTAAAGAGAAATTATATTTGTAAGTATTATTACTGTTGAAAGGTATACCCCCCATAATATCCCTAGCATTATTTAATGATTATTACACTATCCATCTTTATTAATGTTCTCGTTGGTATTTAGTATTTTTAGTGATTTAACAATTATTAATGGGCCTACTTTTTCATTATCCTTATAAAATTGAATATAAAATAGAATATCCCTTTTATTGTCATTTTTCAAAGGGTTACCTTCAAAGGACATTCTAAAAGAGGAATTTCTATCAAGTATTCCAAAATCTTCAAAAAAATCGTAAAATAAACTTTTATATTTTATGGTCTCTCCAAAAAATTCCATATTTATTTTACATCCAATGTTTTCTATCTCCTTATTGCAAACTTCCCTTTGAAGTTTTACAGATACGGATAATATTAATAATTTACCCTTAATATTATCGTAAAATTTTATTTTGCCGGGATTTCCTTTGTATTCTTCTACAAGTATTATTTTGGGATAATCATTTAATATTTCACGTAGAGGAGTTTTACCCCTTGTTAAAACCCTTCCAGAAATTACCCTTGCCAAATCATTTACAAAACTTCTAGTTCTTTGGGATGGTTTTCGTGATGTGGTTATCACAATCATTTTTTTACCAGTATTTATCTTGCTATTATTTTTTTAACAACTTTTGGTCTTAATTTTATTAAAATTTTATTACTACAATGTGGGCACTTTGCTTTTAAACTCAATTCATCTGAGTAGATTATTCTATTACATTTAGAGCATTTATATTCTGCCATAATCTCACCAAAGTACAAAAAAGAAATATAAGATAAAAAGAAGTAATGAAATACTTTATGTAGCAAGATAGTAATTTAAATTTCCTTACTTTTGCTCTCTATAACTCTTCTAATGGCCTTTGTTACAACTTTACCAGCACCAGTTTCTGGAGTATAGGCTCCCCCTGCTATTTTAGCATTGCATTTTTTACATAGCCATATTGAGGTACTAACCCTACTTAATTTTGGGAATCCACAAACTGGGCACTTATACTTTTTTTTCTGCTTTATCTCCACATCTCTTACTCTAACTCTAATTTTTCTACCATATCTTGGTCCAAATCTTCCTGAGGAACCTACTTTCTTAGTATGACTAAATTCTGACATATATATCACCCTTTTAGTTATAATTTTAATATTTTTAAATTAACAATATTTTAAAATATGAAATATGGGTACCACTTAGAATTTTTTTAAAACCTTGGTTTGAACATTGCCTTTGGTAATTTTATTCAAATGGCCATAAAACTCGCTTTCTATTCCACTGGGTATTTCTATTACAAATACAAGTGATCCATCTGGCTGCCACTCCTCCTGTTTTATGGAACCATATTCATGTATAATATGATAAACTGAGGTAGAGTATTCAGGAGGTATTTTAACTGCAATTTCCCTTTTTTCAAATTTAATAGGCAATATCCTTTTAAGGTCCTTAATAATATTAGGGACCTGCTCTTCAGCAGATTTATAAATGTCTATATTGGCCCTTATTTCCTCCAAGGCATTTTCAATCCTCTTTGGAGGATGAGGAGTATCCGTTTGTGGATTTATAGTATTCTTTGCAATCAATGAAACAATCTGCTTTTTTTTCTGTTCCCTCATCTCTTTTCTCTGCTGAGCAGTAAGTTGGACATTCCCCTTTATTATTATTTTTTTTGCAATTTTAAAAATATCATCAGTTCCGAAAACTTTTTTTAAAAGATCCTTTGGAGCCTTTTCTCCCTTTCCAGAATCCTTATATATGGCTTCAGAAGCCAGTATATCAGATATTTCTATATCTTGGCCTTCCTTTAATTTGGCAGCCAAGTATGGATCCACCAATATTTCGAATTTTTCCCCATGGGATTGAAGCCGTGCAATTACGGCCTTCTCTAAGGACACCATAATTATCCCTAATTTTATTTATATACCTTTCGATATATAAAAATTAAAGTACTGCCATTTATTCAATTAGTACATAACATCTTAAACTTATTATTATCTTATAATTTTTTTTATATTCTATTATTTCCTTATTTAAAATAAACTTTACATTAATTTTATATTTTATTTAAAATTTTTTCTTTATTTTTTATTATTCCAATTTATTATTCTTTTCTAATTTTAGTATGCTATTTTCATTATTATAGTTATCTCATTTATTCCTCTGAGTTTGTTCCCTCTTCCTTCCCTTCATATTCATTTTCTCCTTCAACTTCCTTATCTTCTTTATTTTCCTTTTCTTCTTCCTCAGACTTAATCTTTTTTAAAGCATTATCCACAAGTTCTTCAATTTTATCATAGTGTAATTTTTCCATAACCTTATCTTCCATTTTAATCACTGATATATCCACATTTTTGGGATCCAATGACTCTTCCGAGATTTTACATAATATATACACAGCCAATTCTAAAGACTCCTCTAAGGTCATATCTTCTCTATATTTACTCTCCAATATTTCCATTGCTATGGATCTACCAGAACCTATTGCTGATGCCTTATATTCTATTAGGGCTCCACTGGGATCTGTTTCAAATAATCTTGAACTATGCCTATCTATACCTGCAATTAAAAGGGATATTCCAAATGGTCTAACTCCCCCATGTTGAGTATAGACCTGTTTAATATCACAGATTTTTTTTGCAAGGGCCTCAACTGTTATTGGTTCATCATAAGTTATTCTGTTTATTTGAGCCTCAATTCTGGCTTTATCAATTATTACCCGAGCATCTGCTACAAGTCCTGATGTTGCTGCCATTATATGGTCATCTATTTGGAATATTTTTTCTACAGAACATATTTCTATTAAATTACTTGTAACTCTCCTATCCACTGCCAAAAGTACTCCTTCATTACATTTAATACCTATAGCCGTAGTACCTCGCCTAACAGCCTCTCTTGCATATTCTACCTGGTATAATCTTCCCTCTGGACTAAATACTGTAATTGCTCTATCATATCCTGATGCTGGAAATTGCTGCATAATTTCCCTCCATTTTATAGAAAAATCTATTGATTATATATTATTTAGAATATTGGAATATAATTACACATATATAAAGTTTAAAGAATTCTTTGAATATTTTTTTATATAATTATTTTCATTATTTTTTTAATATCTCATTGCTATTGATACCCAAAAAAATATTTAATTTAATATTCTTTAGCCTTTTATATTTTTAATATGGTTCCATATAACCTAAGTGTTTATTATTTTCAAATATATAATTATAATCAAGTAATAATTTTCTAAACTTATAATCTAAACATAAACATATACTAAGGATAATGTAATAAGGGAATTCTACATAAAATATACTCCTACCTTATCTTAAACCAAGATTTATAATACCACTCCTGTAAGAAATACCCTTTCCTTAGTGTTTAGAAGCATTAAGGGGTATGTATATAATTTGTACATCCTATGTTTTTATTTCCTTTTAAGTGTTTTATATATTTCTTATTAAATTATTTTTTTATTATTTTAAATTAAT
>DQSV01000098.1 GCA_015663075.1 Methanothermococcus okinawensis
TGGATTTACAGGATACGATCCAAAGTTAGTTGCAAGATTACCTACTAATGAAAGCAAATTTTAATTAAAGTAAAATAAAATTATATAAAGATTAAAAATAATAATAACGTATTAAAAATTGCATAAAATGGAACAGAAAAATAAAAAATACAAAGGTGATATAATATGTGTGAAGATACATACTATACAACAGGGGGAATTCCAGTATTAGGTGAAAAATTTCCAGAAGTAGAAGTTAAAACCACCCAAGGAACTATAAAATTACCCGATCACTATAAGGGCAAATGGTTCGTGTTATTCAGTCACCCTGCAGATTTTACTCCAGTTTGTACTACAGAGTTTATAGCATTCCAAAAAAAGTATGGTAAATTCAAAGAATTGAACACTGAATTAATAGGTTTAAGTATTGACCAGGTATTTAGCCATATTAAATGGATTGAATGGATAAAGGATAACTTAGATGTGGAGATAGAGTTTCCAGTAATTGCAGATGATAGGGGGGATTTGGCGGAAATATTGGGAATGGTAAGTCCATTTAAAGGGAACAATACAGTTAGAGCAGTATTTGTTGTAGATGATAAGGGAATAATAAGGGCCATGATATACTATCCACAGGAAGTAGGTAGAAACATAGATGAAGTGATAAGATTGGTTAAGGCACTTCAAACATCAGATGAAAAGGGAGTGGCAACTCCAGAAAATTGGCCTAATAATGAAATGTTAAAGGATAAGGTAATAATACCTCCAGCATCAACTATACAGGAAGCAGAAGAGAGGAAAAAGGCTGCTGAAAAGGGAGAAATTGAGTGCTATGATTGGTGGTTCTGCTATAAAAACTTAGAATAAATAATTTTTAATTTTTTTCTTATTTTAATAAAATAGTATTTCATATACCTTAAAAAATTTTAAAAATATTAATTAAATTACTACTACATGAGGTGATTTTATAGTAAAGAAAACATTGGAAAATTTAGCTAAGGCCTATGTAGGTGAAAGTTTAGCGAGGAATAGATACACCTGTTTTGCAAAGATTGCTAAACAGGAAGGCTATGAAAAGATATCCGAGATTTTTTTATTAACTGCTGAAAATGAAAGGGAACATGCTAAGTGGTTATACTATTTAGCAAATGAACTCAAGGAGAAATATAATTTAGAGGATAACGTATTGAACCTGGATGTTGAAGTACCTATTGTATTGGGAAATACTGCTGAAAACCTAAAATCTGCAATTGAAGGAGAGAATTTTGAAAACACTGAAATGTATCCAGAGTATGCCAAAATAGCCGAAGAAGAGGGACTTAAAGATATAGCAGATAGGTTGAGGGCTATTGCAGTGGCTGAAAAGCATCATGAAGAGAGGTTTAAGAAACTACTTGAGGCTTTAGATAACTTCTATAAAAAAGATGAGTCCGTAGAATGGGTTTGCATGAGATGTGGCTATGTTTATGATAATAATGAGCCTCCAAAAGAATGTCCCTCCTGCAACCACTCAGCAAAATACTTTGAAATAAAGTGCGAAAAATATTAAGGATATGAAAATGAATGGAGGGGATATATTATGAAAATTGCTTTTTTAATATTCTCTTATTTGCACAAGGAAAAACCCAACATGCCTATACTACTCCATACCCTACTATTTGCCAAGGAAATGAAGGATACGGGGGACGAAGTTAAAATAATATTTGAGGGAGAGGGAGTTCAATGGGCAAAGGATTTTTTAAACGAAGATCATCCACTACACAACCATGCAAAGCCACTATTTGAAAACATTGTAGTTTGTGAGGCATGTGCAAGCATGTTTAATGTACTTAATGACATAAAGGATAAAGTAACTGTTGAAAATGCCCTATATGGCCATATAAGTTTAAGGAAATATTTAGAGGAAAATTATAAAATTATAGAACTTTAAAATAAATTAATTAAATTATATTTTAAATTTTTTATATTGTAATGTATTAATTTATTTATATAAATGAATATACATAGGAGAAACTATGGTAGTGCTTTCAAAGAGTTTCAATGAAGACATACCTAAGATGGTAGTTGAATCAGGAAAGGATATCTTGGGTAAAGAGCATATAGATTCATTTCAGAGGTGCTACCAATGTGGAACATGCACTGGTACCTGTCCCAGTGGGAGAATTACTGCATTTAAAACAAGAAAACTGATGAAGAAAATACTTTGTGGAATGGATATTTTTCATGAAGAGGACATGTGGATGTGTACCACTTGCTATGAATGCTATGAAAAGTGCCCAAGAAATGTTAAAATAACCGATATAATAAAGGCTGCAAGAAACGTGGCATGTAAAATGGGGGCAATAGCCGAACCCCATAGAAAAACAGCATTATATGTGTTTTTGACAGGGCATGCAGTACCTGTTAATGATGAAATAAAAAAAGTTAGAAAAAACATTGGATTAACAGAAATTCCCCCCACAACACACAAATACCCCGAAGTACTTGAAGAGATAAGGGGAATTATGGCAGATTTGGATCTATGTAATAAGGTAGGTATATGTCCAACAACTAAGGTACTGAAGGAAATTAAGCCGGTAAAATGGAAAGACATGAGTGAATAATCTTCTAAAAAATATCTACAATAATAAATACTCTTAGTCTTCATTAAAATCTCTAAAAAAAATAATAACCTGTAAAAATTACTAATAATAAAATATATAATATAAAAGTAAAAAAAATAAAAAACATATCTCTTAAAAAACATTACATAATAATAAACATCCATAAGTGGTAGTATTAAAAAAATAAAGTGATATTATATGGCAATTAAAATAAAAGATGATATATATTGGATTGGTACAATAGATTGGGAAGTTAGAGAGTTTCATGGTTATGAAACGCCAAGTGGGAGTACTTACAATTCTTACTTAATAAAGGATGAAAAAAATGTATTAATAGATTGTGCCAAGGGATATATGTTTGATGATTTGTTAATAGGCCTTAAATCTGCAATGATTAAACCTGAGGAAATTGATTATATAATAATAAACCATACTGAAAAGGACCATAGTGGGTGCCTGGAGGAACTGATAAAATATACCAATGCAACCATTATTACAAATGAAAAGTGTAAAGAGTTTCTTGAACTTCAATACAATACTGATGGTTGGGAATATATTATTGTAGATAGTGATGATGAGATAAATATTGGTAAGAGAACCTTAAAATTCATAAAAACCCCTATGTTACACTGGCCAGATAATATGGTAACCTATTCTATTGAGGATAAAATACTTTTCTCCAACGATGCCTTTGGCCAGCATGTGGCATCTTCTGAAAGATTTGACTATCAAGTTGAAGAATTAGAAGTACTCTATGAAGATACCAAAGAATACTTTGCAAATATACTTTTACCCTATAGAATGTTAGTTCCTGGAACCATAGAGGCTTTAAAAAACTTAGATATTGAATATATATGCCCCTCCCATGGTATAGTATGGAGAGACCATATAAAAGATATTATGAAAAAATACTTAGAATGGTCTTCAAATGAGTATAAAAATAAGGCTGTAATTGTTTATGATTCCATGTATAACTCCACTAAAAAGATGGCCTACAACATAGGTAATGGTTTATTAAATGAGGGTGTTGAAGTTAGGATATATAATACTTCAAAAACTCCAATGAATAAAATTATGAAGGATATCTTAGATGCTAAGTATGTAATAGTAGGATCCCCAACATTGAATTCCAATATATACCATACAGTAGCCATGTTTTTAGCATATATGGAAGGATTAAAGCCATCAGGTAATAAAATAGGTGTTGCATTTGGATCTTATGGATGGATGGAAATGGCCACAGGCATTATTAAAAAAACTTTTGAAAAATTAAACTTTAAGATCATAGAGGATGAATGTTTAACATGTAGGTTTGTTCCAAAGGAGGAATGTCTATCTAAATGCTATGAATTTGGGAAAAAATTGGCCCAAATGGATTAATTCTTTATTTTTATTCTTAATTTCAATATATACTATAAATTTAATGCATACTATGTAATCCTAAAAATAAAATATAAAGAAAATAAATATAATATATTAAAAACATTAAATTATAAATATTATATATTTTTTATCACAATATAAAATAAATAGGAAATAATTAAAAATTCCTATTAAAATTAACAAGGAGTGATAGTATGATAACAACAAATCATCCCTTGTATGAAGCATTAAGGGATATACAAGATTTTAAGTTAAAATTATCAGAATACTTTAAGGATAAGAATGTATTCCCAATAAAAAGTAAAGTTGAATTGGCTGGAGCCTTGCCCTGTGGAGTATCATTGCCCTGTGGAGAAATTGAGGCTGGAGAATTAGTAAAATTAATGACTGATGCTGATTTTCCAATTAAAGATGTGGAGGATTTAGTAATAAAATTATCCAATAAGTGTGTAATAAAAAAGAACGAATAAACTTTTAAATTCTTATTAAATATCTTATTTTATATTTATTTAATTTATATTATATTTTTTTAATAATTATTTAATTTATTTTTTAATTCCGATTATTGGATATTAGTGGGATATCTATGAAAATTTTTGGTATAAGTGGTAGTCCAAGATTACAGGGAACTCATTATGGAGTTAATTATGCCTTAGAGTATTTAAAGGAGAGAGATTGCGAAGTTAGGTATTTCTCTGTGGCTAGGAAAGAAATAAAATTCTGTATGCACTGTGATTACTGTATTAGAAAAAAAGAGGGATGTATTCATAAGGATGATTTAAATGAGGTTTATGATAATTTAGTATGGGCTGACGGCATAATAATTGGAAGCCCTATGTATCAGGGAAATATAACTGGACAATTAAAAACCTTAATGGACAGATGTAGGGCCTTAGTGGCTAAAGATCCAAAAATTTTAAAGAATAAAGTAGGTATGGGAATATCCATAGGTGGGGATAGAAATGGGGGACAAGAGATAGGTTTAAGAACAATCCATGATTTTTATATGATAAATGAAATGATTCCAGTGGGGGGAGGCTCCTTTGGAGCAAACTTAGGTGCCACATTTTGGTCAAAGGATAAGGGAAAAAAAGGAATTATGGAAGATGAAGAGGGATTAAGATCTTTAAAAAAGACATTAAATAGATTTTTAGAGGTTATAAAAAATAACATAAAAAAATAAATTTATATAATTTTAATTTTGTTTAGTATTTCTATCTATTATTTTGATAGAGTTAATTTTAGATTCATCTACAACAACCACATTCTTTATGGCCAAAACTATTCTATAGGGTATCAATCTATAACAGTCCCCTGATGGGGGTATTGGACTTTGCTCCGAAGGCTCTATATCCAAGGATAATATTTTCCCTGTATTCTCATCAAATACCACATCAGTTACTGTTCCTATTATGCCACCCATATTACCTATAATAGACTTTCCAATTAACTCCTTAAATGATATTTTAGTGGATTTTTCCATAAATTTCACCTTTATATTATCTATTATTATAACAATTTTTAATTATCCTTTCAACAATACTTTTTTCTTCTAAGGTGTTTACATTTAATATAGGTTCTTCTATAATATATAATTTTTCAACCTGTTCTCCATTTTTTGGAGATAGAATATTTATACCTTGGGGAACATATTCATCCATTACAACACTGGGACTTCCCAAGTAATCCTCTTTTTTAACCACTACGCAGAGTGATTCCAAATTATTAAAATTGGCTTTTAATCTATAATATTCATCTATAACATTATTTATTATCTTGGGAGTTATTGAGGGAATATCACAGCACAATACCATAAAAGGCTCTGAAAAATGTTTCATACACTGGTTTAAATCATTTATATAACCTAAACCTTCTGTCTCAAGTAATTTTATTTTATTATTCTTTATATGATCGATATATTTATTATATATATAACATTTACTCTTCTGAGTATTTTTAGAAACTGCAATATATATATTATTTATCTTAGAATTTAATAGAGATTCTATAATATAGTCTATCATAGGTTTTTTTAAAATTTGCAATAATGGTTTTTCAATATCTAAGTTCAATCTAGTACCCTTTCCACCAGCCATAATTAATACATCCATATATTTCCCACTAATTAATATATTATTCAAATTCAAACAGAGGAATGTAAATATATAGTTTTATATAAATTAAAATATTTAATGTATAATTACAAATATTTAAAATATATAGGAATTCTCTTACTATACAATTTATAAATAAATTTATAAAATTAATTAAAAACCTATTAATTTATCTACTACATAAATAATTGGTGTTATCATGGCCTTAATTCTAAATAATAGTATACTTATTGGGGTTTTTCTATTGTTATTAATTTTTATATTGTTAAGTAATTTTATAATGTTAAAAAAATTTAAAATATTATATAATAACATTATTACCAATAACAACAATGACGATGTCATTGAGGAAAATTCCACTGATCAGGATAGAATAAGTATATTAAACGATGAAAAATACTATTACCATGTATTAAATGCAATATCCTCTGCAAAGAGGGAAATTGATATTATCATGTTCTCTATATACAAGTGTAAAAAAACAGAAGAATTATTAAATGAACTTATAAACGCCAGAAAAAGGGGAGTGTTTATCAGAATAATATTGGATAAGGATGTTGATTCAAATAAAGAGGTAAAAAATATATTAGGCAGTGAAAAGATACCCATAAAGTTAGCCGACGATAGAAGGATACATAATAAACTTATAATTATAGACAAGGATATTTTAATTGTTGGCAGTCATAACTGGACAGATAAAGCCCTTTTTGGGAATAGAGAATCGAGTGTGGTTATTAGAGATAAAAATACCATAAAAAAGATGAAAAGATATTTTGAATCAGTATGGTGTTCTTTAAAATAAATATATAGTGGGGTAGATTATGAAAAAAAGTTTAAGAGTTAAACCTATTGAAAATGGAACTGTAATTGACCATATTTCTAAAGGAAAGGCCCTAAGTGTTTATAATGCGTTAAATATAAAATATGAGGATACTCCCATAACCATAGCCATGAATGTGTTTTCTAAAAAAAATAAAAAAAAGGATATTTTAAAAATAGAAGGGGTCGAACTCTCAGAATATGATGTAAATAAAATAAGCCTTATTTCTCCAAAGGCCACAATAAATATAATAAAAGAGGGAAAAGTTATTAAAAAATTTAAAGTGGATATACCTGAAACCATTGTGGGCATATTAAAATGCACCAATCCAAATTGTATAACAAATATTGAAAATACAGTAGGTAAATTTAAAGTTGAGGAAAAAAATCCTTTAAAAATAAGATGTATATATTGTGAAAAATTTTTAAACTATATAGAGTTTACAATATAATTAATTTTTTTATTATGGTTAAACTATGATAATATAGAGTTTAATAATATAAAAAATGTCTTCTATTATATTATAACTCATTAAAAAACCCTGCCTCTATTTCTTATTAATCTATATATATTTAAAAATGCCATAAATATCCCCAAGAGAAGCCCAATTACTATGAATATGTTATTATTATACTGTTGAGATATAAAATATCCAATTAACATTCCAATTATAATATATAAAAGAAATTCATATGCCAATTGAAATGAAAATGTGGCTTTCATATTTATCCATGAAGAAATATTTTATTGTAAATACCTAATTTTTATTTGTTTTTTAATGTTTCATTAAAATTTATATAAATCAATTTAAAGTCTGCATCAATCCCTGGACAGAGGGATCCATCAGTGTTTTTTTATAAATCAAAGGATAGAGATCTTTTTCCTGCCCAATTCTACTTAAAATCCTGTTAAAAACTGAAACTCTTTTGTAAGTTGTCTGTTCTGTATTTTAATAAATTATTATATTTATGCTAAGTGGACAGGTTTTATCAATTAATCGAAAGGTATAAATATAACAATTTTTAAATTAAAGAATAAAAATATCAGAGGTGATCTTATGGATTTAGTTGGAATACTAACCTATGCCTTGGAAACCATAATAAAGACTATGTTAGATTATTTAAATATTATAGAGTAATAGCCTTAACCTGGCCTTCTTCATGGCAGGGGGCGTTACTACCATGATAAATAAAAATTTTATACTAAAATATTTTGGTTCAGATACTCCAAAGAAAATATCCTATCTTGTTGCCGCCGTAAGTGGATTTGCTCTTTCAGTATGCTCCTGTACTATATTACCATTATTCACAAGTCTTTACAAAAGGGGAGCAGGTATAGGTCCCGCAACCACTTTCCTATTTTCAGGACCTGCCATTAATGTTCTTGCAGTGTTCTACTCTGCTGCAGTTTTTGGATGGGATATTGGATTTTTAAGGGCTTTTTATGCAGTAACTCTCTCCATATTAATAGGGCTTTCAATGGAGGGATTATTTGGTTCACATGATAGTGAAAGAAAGAAATCCACCGTGGGAAGAAACGATGATAGCCTCTCCAATAGACCAGGATATCAGACTGCCATATTTTTTTTAATACAACTATTTATGTTGATTACCATAACAGCATCTCCGAAATTCGCACCATTTCTTAACATTCCAGTTTATGGTGGAATACTGACTAAGCATGTTGTCACAGCATTACTACTTATAATTCTGGTAGTGATTGTAAAGAAATGGTTCAAACCTGAAGAAATAAAAGCCTGGCTCATGGAGAGTTATACTCTTATTAAAATAATATTTCCTCTACTGATAATAGGAGTATCTATTGCAGGGTTAATGTCTGCATTCATCCCACCTCACTACATAAGTGAATATGTCGGTGGAAATTCTATACTTTCAAACTTTGTAGCTTCACTTATAGGGGCCCTTATGTACTTTGCAACATTAACTGAAGTCCCAATTGTAAAAACTCTAATGAATTTAGGTATGGGAGTTGGGCCCGCTATGGCCCTACTTCTTGCTGGCCCAAGTTTAAGTATTGCTACGCTACTTACAGTTTTAAGGGTGCTTGGAAAAACAAAAGCACTTGTATATTTTGGACTTGTAGTACTACTCTCAACAATTGCAGGATACATTACAGGAATTATATTGGGATGAACTACCAATTAATACTAATATATTACTACCATTAATAATCACAATACTTAGCAATTACATATATATGTCCTAAATTATAACTGTATAAACTGATATTGTTAATTATGGGCATAAAAAAAATAAAAATTCAATATGTATGATTTCTATATTAAAAAAATATCATGCTAAAAAAATTAATAGATGAGGTAAAAATAGGATTAAAATAAAAAATTTAAAAATAATAAAATAATAGGAAAAACAATTAAACCTAACTTAATAAAAAAGTGGGGATACTGGGATTTGAACCCAGGTCCAGGGATTTCTCCTGCATCGGGCTTTAGTCCAGGTCCATATAGGCACTTGGAGTCCCCGATGATAGGCCAGACTACACCATATCCCCTAAAATAGGTATTAATTAATACGGAATATAAAATTATAAATATAATATATATACTTTTCGGAAGATATTATGAATCTGGAATATATAAATATAGTAAAAATAGGGGGAAGTTTAACATACTTTTCAGAATCTCTATTAAATGAATTAAAATCTTTTAGTAATCCCAAAAATAAAATAATTATAATTCCTGGCGGAGGAAAATTTGCCAATGTGGTTAGGGAATTGGATACTAGTGTAAAAATGAGAGATAGAACCTCCCATAAATTAGCCCTACTCTCTATGGATATGATGGGAATATACTTCTCTGAGTTATCAGATATTGAAACAGTAAATACCCTATATGATGCCAAAGAAATATTAAAAAAGAAGAATATTGTTATTTTATTACCCTCAAAAATTGTATTGTCTACGGATGAGCTTCCAAACTCCTGGGAGGTTACCTCAGACTCAGTGGCAGCCTATATTACCAAACTTTTAAAACTTAATAGGCTTATAATAGTCACTGATGTAGATGGAATATATGATAGATACCCTGAAGGAAAACTATTAAATACTATAAATGCAAAATTCATTAAAGGTTTTACTTCGGTTGATAGTTACCTAAAAAAATTACTATTAAAACACAGTATAGAATGTTTTGTCGTTAATGGGAAATACCCTCATAGAGTAATAAATATTTTAAAGAATAATAAAGATATATATACTAAGATTACAGTGGATTTATAAAACATACTTATGAAAAATCACATACCAAAATAAAAAACTTGATTAAAAAAAATCCCTATAAAAAAATAAATAATAAATAATAATTAAAATAAAATAGTTAAGACTTTAAAATATTTAAAATAAAAATAAAAACATTAAGAAAGTAACTTATATAAAATAAAAATTCCATATGTATTCCTCTTTGTAATATTTTATTCCTATTTATTTTTATTAATTATATAATTATACATATGCTTAAATTATGCATTTAACTATAAATGTTTAAAAATAAAAAAAAGTAAATGGTGATAGTTTGAAATATGTATGTGTTTCATGTAATGCAGAAATAGCCCCAAGGGAACATGCTACAAGATTTTTATGCCCTAACTGTGGAGAAGTTGAAATAGTAAGATGTGAAATGTGCAGAAAGTTAAGTAATATCTACAAATGTCCTTCCTGTGGATATGAGGGACCATAATTCTAAATATGACTTAGTATTTTCTATAAAATAATAAAATCATTAAAAAATAATTATTAAAAAGAAGAGAAATAAAAAATTAATAAAAATAAGAAATATATAAAAAATAATAAATTAAAAAAAATAAAAAATAGGTGTCATATATGGGAACTGTTATTGCAAAGATAAAGGTAATGCCTGTAAGTCCTGAAGTAAATAAGGAGAACTTAAAGGAAAAATTAAAGGAAGTTATAAAGGGAACTGATGTAAAACTTAGAAATATTACTGATGAACCCCTTGCATTTGGATTGTATGCAATATATGTCCTTGTAGAGATGGAAGAAAAGGAAGGAGGCACTGAACCCATTGAAAATGCATTAAGTGAGTTGGAAGATGTGGAAAGTGTAGAGGTAGTTGAGATATCATTGGTTTAAATTATTATTTATATTATTTTTTAAAATATTTTTTTATTTTATTTTTAAACTATAAATTAAAATGTACTCAATTTTAAAATTATATTTATGATAGTATGGTAAAATATATAAAGAAGTTTAATCAAATGATGGAAGTTGTAAATCATTTGGAAAGAAAAGGGTACTCCATACGTATATGTCATAACGGCACTTTAATTTTGGAAACTGGGAGTAGTAACCCTAATTATTTATTAAAAAACACTGTTGGTAATATAAAAATTAATTATATTCCTGCTCTAAAACTAATGTCAAAATTAGGGTTATCTTTAATAAAATAGAATGCATATATTTAAAGGCAGATACTCTATAAATAAATTCAAAAATATAAAAATTTAAAAATAAAAGGTGGAAACACATGGGTAAATTGAAGTATAAAGTTAATGTAAATTCAGATAAAACTGCCAGAGCCATGGGTAGATCCCTCAGAATTTCCAGAAAACATGCTGTGGAGATTTGTAGAGAAATAAATGGAATGAAACTTGAAGATGCCATAAATTATTTAAATAGAGTAATAGAATTAAAACAGGTTGTTCCATTTAAAAGGCATGGGAAGGATGTACCCCATAAAAGGGGAAAATATGGATGGACAGCAGGGAGGTTCCCTCAAAAGGCCTCAAGGGAGATATTGAAGGTATTAGATAATGCAAAGAAGAATGCAGAGTATAAGGGATTAAACACAGAAAAACTTAGAATAAAACATATTTCCTCAAACAAGGGCTTTACTATAAAAAGATTCATGCCAAGGGCCTTTGGTAGGGCCTCCCCTAAGTTCCAAGAAACAGTGCATATACAAGTAATTTTGGAGGAATATCACTAAATATATATAAATAATAAAAAAGGTGGAAAATAATGATTGAAAGAGAATTTATAAAGGAAAATGTAACAGAGACTTTAATTGATGAATATCTTAAAAGTAAATTACCCAGAGCAGGTTACAGTTATATGGAAATTAAAAAAACACCAGTTGGAACTAGAATTACCATATTTGCTGAAAAGCCAGGATTTGTTATTGGAAAAAGAGGTAAGATGGTAAAGGAATTAACTGAAACAATTGCAAAGGAGTATGGTGTGGATAATCCTCAGATTGAAGTTAAGCAGATTGAAAATCCTGATTTAGATCCTGAAATTGTGGCTCAGAAAATAGCTTCTTCCCTTGAAAGAGGTATGCACTTTAGGAGAGTCGCCCACTCTGCAGTTAGGAGGGTTATGGGAGCAGGTGCAAAGGGTGTTATAGTAATTATCTCAGGTAAATTAACAGGAGAAAGATCAAGAACTGAGAAATTCATGGATGGCTATATGAAGCACTGTGGTGAGCCTTCAGAAGCCCTTGTTAAAAAAGCCCATAAGTTAGCAAAATTAAAATTGGGTGTAATTGGAGTTACTGTAAAGATCATGCCTCCAGATGTAATATTACCTGATGAAGTTGTTATATATGAGGATGTTGGAGAGGTAAAGGAAGTAAGTGAGGTTTCTGAAGAATAAATATTTATTTTATTAAAATAAAATTTAGGTGATGGAATGGCAATATTAAAGGCTCATGAAATAAGGGAAATGAGTACCTCAGAAATGAAAGAAAAATTGGCTGAATTAAAAAGGGAACTCATGAAAGAAAATGCAAATAAGGCCACAGGGGGATCTCCTACAAACATTGGTAAAATAAAGGAGATAAAAAGAACCATAGCAAGGATATACACCATATTAAATGAAAAGAAAAAGAAGGAATTATTGGTTAATAAATAAAAAAATAACAAGTTATAAATAATTAATTAAAAACAAATATAATATAATGGGAAAAATAAAAAAAGATATTAGCTAAGAGGTGCAGTAATGCCTGAAATTTGTCCAAGGTGTGGACTACCTAAGGAATTATGTGTATGTGAAGAAATTGCAAAAGAAGAACAAAAAATAAAAATTTATGTTGCAAAAAGAAGATTTGGAAAATTAATGACCGTAATTGAAGGTTTTGATGCTGATTTAATAGATATTAAGGATCTTGCTAAGAAATTAAAGGATATCTGTGCATGTGGTGGAACTGTAAAAAAAGATTCCATAGAACTGCAGGGAGATCATAGAAAAAAGGTAGAGGAATCCCTTGTAAAGATGGGCTTTTCAAAGGACACTATAGATGTTAGATAGATTAAATAATCATTAAAAAAATTGAAAATATATTAAATAGTAAAATCTCAAAACAGTAATATTTATATATCACTTATGTTCCATTATAGCAAGGAATAAATTTTATTAATAGAAGTCATTATTTAATTATAATTACAATAAAGAACATAAGGATGCCATTGGCACACCCTTATGTTCTATCGGGTCAGGGGACGCCCAAATGATAACTCCACAAAACATACTTAGGCATGAATTAATTGGGTTAGATATAGAGATCTTAGAATCTTCAAATCCTTCCCTAGTAGGAATAAGAGGCAGAGTGGTAGATGAAACTAGAAATACCCTTATCATCGAAAGGTATGATAATGGTAAGGAAATAATGGTGCCTAAGGACATTGCAGTGTTTAAATTTAAATTAGGTAGTAAATCTGTTAAGGTATTGGGCAATCTTTTAATTGGCCGCTCAGAAGATAGATTAAAAAGAAAAATAAAGAAGATTTATCCCTATTAATTCTCTATTTTAAAGTCCCCAAAAAAATAATTAATGCTATATATGAGCCATTCATAATATGACCATAGTTATGCATTTATTACAAATATAGGCATTCATTTTAGTATGCCATAAATAGTTCCATATTCATCAATATAATTATATTTATTTATTGATATTATTGTATTTATTAAAAAATAGTATTTATTAAAAATTTTAATACTCATAAAGTATATAATAAACCTATAAAACATTTAGAAACTTATTTAGGAGGTATATATTATGAGAAACATAGGAATAGATGTTAAATCTCCTGAAAATACCTGTGATGACAATAACTGTCCCTTTCATGGTACTTTGCCTGTAAGGGGCCAAATATTTGAAGGTACTGTAGTAAGTGATAAGGGCCATAATACTATTATAATCAAAAGGGAAATTGTTAGATACATACCAAAGTACGAAAGGTATGAAAAGAGAACAACTACAATGGCGGCCCACAATCCCCCATGTATCCATGCAAAAGTAGGGGATAAGGTAAAAATTGCTGAATGTAGGCCTATTAGTAAAATTAAGTCCTTTGTAGTTATTGAAAAAAAAGAATTTGAAGAAGAATAGGTAATAAGGTGGTTTTATGAAAGGATTTGGTTCAAAAGTAACAAGGGCTCTACCCAATGGAGCCAGATTGGTTTGTGCTGATAACACTGGGGCAAAGGAACTTGAAATAATTGCAGTTAAAAACTATAAGGGTGTGGCAAGGAGACTTCCCTCTGCAGGGGTAGGTAGTATGGTTTTTGTTTCTGTTAAGAAGGGAACCCCTGAAATGAGGAAGCAAGTATTACCTGCCATAATAATTAGACAAAGGAAGGAATATAAGAGGCCTGATGGTTCTAGGGTTAAGTTTGAAGACAACGCTGCTGTAATTGTTACCCCTGATGGAAATCCAAAGGGTTCAGAGATTAAAGGCCCTGTTGCCAAGGAGGCTGCTGAGAGATGGCCTGGTATATCAAGACTGGCTAAGACAATTCATTAAAATTATGTATAGTGATTAAAATAATTAAAGGTGGATAAAATGGTGGCTTTAACAAAATCAAAACAGCCTAGAAAACAGAGGAAGGCACTATATAATGCCCCTCTTCATGTGAGAAATAAATTAATGTCTGCAGCTCTTTCAAAGGAATTAAAGAAAAAATACAATAAGAACTCCCTTCCAGTTAGAAAGGGAGATACTGTAAAAATATTGAGGGGAGATTTTAAAAATATTGAAGGAGAGATAACTAAGGTGGATTATAAAAAATATAGAATACATGTGAAAGGAGCATTAAATAAAAAACAAGATGGAAAAGAAACACCCTATCCAATTCATCCTTCAAATGTTATGATTACCAAATTGGAAGATTCCGATGAAAGGAGATTTAAATTCTTAGATAGAAAATAATTAAAATATATAATAGAGGTGCAAATATGGCAAGTAAGGGACCTAAAAGACATTTAAAGAGATTGCCTGCTCCAGTAAGATGGCAACTTCCAAGAAAAATTAAAAAATTCGTCACAAAACCCATGCCTGGACCCCATTCCATGGAAAACTCATTACCTCTTCAATTAATAATTAGAGATATATTGGGTTATGCCGACAATGGACGAGAGGCTAAGAAAATCATCAAAATGGGTAAAATATTGGTTGATGGTGTTAAAAGAAAGGATCATAGATTCCCAGTTGGATTAATGGATGTAGTTACCCTACCTGATTCAAATGAGAGTTTTAGGGTATTATTGGATAAAAAAGGTAGAATTATTCTAAAGAAAACTGATGAGAGCAACATAAAACTTTGTAAGATAAAAAACAAGACAGTTATAAAGGGAGGCCATATTCAATTAAATCTTCATGATGGTAGGAACTACATTGTAAGAGTTTCAGATGCTACAAAAGCAGAGGAGGATATTTACAAAACAGGAGATAGTGTTATTCTATCCATTCCTAAGCAGGAACTAATAGATCACATTGCTTTTGAAGAAGGTAAATTGGCATACATTACAGGAGGAAAACACGTTGGAGATGTTGCAAAAATAATCCATATAGAAAAGAGAAAATTATACCCTGATATAATAACTCTTAAAACAGAGGATGGAGAGGAGTTTAAGACTATTAGGGATTACATATTGGTTGTAGGAGACGAAAAACCCGTTTTACCCTCATTATGTGCATAATACTAATAAAATAATTAAAATATGGTGGAAAACATGACATTCCAAGAAGTATGGGAAAAACAGCCCATGAGTAAACCTAGGATTGAGAAAGTCACTATTAATATGGGAGTAGGTGAAAGTGGAGATAGATTATTAACTGGTGCAAAGGTTATTGAGGAGATCACTGGTCAAAAACCTGTTAGAACCCTTGCAAAACAGACAAACCCTGCATTTGGTATTAGGAAAAAACTTCCAATAGGATTAAAGGTTACATTAAGGGGTAAAAAGGCTGAAAATTTTCTAAAAAATGCTTTTATTGCATTTAAAGCCGCGGGAAAAACACTCTATTCTTACTCATTCGATAGTAAAGGAAACTTTTCCTTTGGTATCCCCGAACATATTGACTTTCCGGGACAGAAGTATGATCCTGAAGTTGGTATTTATGGAATGGATATCTGTGTAACCTTTGAAAAACCAGGATATGGAGTTAAGAGAAGAAAGGCCAGAAGGAGCAAAATTCCAAAAAAACATCAAGTTAAAAAGGATGAGGCTATTGAATACATAAAAACCAATTTTGGACTTGAGGTAATTGATGAAGAATAGGTAAAAAATTATTTAAAATACATAGAGGAGTGAAAAAATGGCAAAGGCACCTTATAAAAAAAAGTATGGTTATGGTTCCAAAGTATGTAAAAGATGTGGGAGAAAGGGACCAGGAATAGTTAGCAAATATGGATTGAAGTTATGTAGGCAGTGTTTTAGAGAGTTAGCACCTAAGTTAGGATTTAAAAAGTATGATTAAGGAAATTTAAGGAGGTATAAACATGAGTCTAATGGACCCACTTGCAAATTCATTAAACCACCTATCCAATTGTGAGAGAGTGGGAAAAAACGTGGCATATATAAAGCCTGCTTCAAAATTAATAGGTAGAGTATTGAAGGTTATGCAAGATAAAGGATACATAGGAAACTTTGAGTATATAGAGGATGGAAAGTCTGGAATATACAAGGTAGAACTGATAGGACACATAAACAAGTGTGGAGCAGTTAAACCAAGATATGCTGTTAAAAAGAACGAATTTGAAAAGTTTGAAAAGAGATACCTACCTGCAAAGGGTTTTGGGTTATTAATTGTAAGTACTCCAAAGGGATTAATGTCCCATGATGAGGCAAAGGCTAAGGGCATTGGTGGTAGGTTGATATCCTATATTTATTAAAATATATTACTTAAATTGTTTGTAATAGTCAAAATTAATTAAAATTTTAAAATTTAGTAAAATAGTAGTAAAATTAAAAATTAAAATTTTTGAAAATATTTAAAAAATTAATATTAATCTTAGGTTTAGGAGGTATGGTTATGCCAGTTGCCGCTATGATAAGGAAAGAGATTGAGATACCGGATAATGTATCTGTGGAAGTTAATGGTAACGAAATAATAGTAAAATCCGGTGGGAAAGAACTTAAAAGGGTCCTTTCATATCCAGGTGTTGTTATTAAAAAAGAAAATAATAAGGTAGTAATTGAATACATGTATCCAAGAAAAAAGCATGCAGCAATAATGGGGACATTTCTATCTCATATTAATAACATGATAAAAGGAGTAACTGAAGGATTTGAGTATAAATTAAAAATAAGATATGCTCACTTCCCTATGAAGGTTAGTGTTAAGGGTAATGAGGTAATAATAGATAACTTCTTGGGAGAAAAACACCCTAGAAAAGCAAAAATTATGGATGGGGTTACCGTTAAAGTTAGTGGTGAAGATATCATTGTAAAGGGCATAGATAAGGAAAAAACAGGCCAAACTGCTGCAAATATTGAACAGGCAACAAGAGTTAAAGGAAGAGATATTAGGGTATTTCAGGATGGTATCTACATCGTAGAAAAAGCTGGGAAAGTGTTATAAGGTGGTTTTATGAGTAAAAGAAGATTGTTAAAGCTAAGGTTTAAAATGAAACAGAAAAGGCCTGATTTTAAGAGGCAGGAATGGTTTAAATGTAAGAGAATAGGAGTTAGTTGGAGAAAGCCAAGGGGATTGCATAGTGGTATGAGAAAACAATTAAAACACAGACCTGCAATAGTCAAAACTGGTTATAGATCTCCATCTTTAGTAAGGGGATTACATCCATCAGGATTGGAGGATGTTCTCATTCGTAATGTAAAGGAACTTGAAATGTTGGATCCTAAAACACAAGGGGCTAGGATAGCCTCAACTGTAGGTAAAAGAAAAAAAATAGAAATAATTAAAAGATCTGAAGAGTTAGGAATACGCCTATTAAATATTTCTGATGAAAATAAAAGAGAACTTTTAACATTAAAACTTAAAAAGCCAGAAGGACCCTCTGATAATGAAGAAGAAGTGGAAAAGGGCATTTTAAATGAGAATGAAGAAGATGAAGTAAAAGAACAGTAGGAAGAATATAAATTCTTTATAAAATAAGGTGATATTATGGATGTATCAACCCAAAGAAAAATGGCCGCAAATCTGTTGGATTGTGGTATAGACAGGATATGGATTGATCCTGAAAACTTGGATAGAGTTAAAATGGCCATTACTAAGGACGATATTAGAATGTTAATTAAAGAAGGCATTATATTAAAGAAACAAAAGAAGGGAATAAGTAAAGGTAGGACTAAAAAATTAAAGGAACAAAAGAGAAAGGGTAGAAGAAAGGGTCCAGGTTCAAGAAGGGGTGCAAAGGGAGCAAGAACTCCTAAGAAGAGAAAGTGGATAAACACTATAAGGCCATTAAGAAAAATGTTAAAGGATCTTAGAGAGGAAAATCTCATAGAGAGAAACACCTACAGAAAATTATACAGAATGGCTAAAGGAGGAGCCTTTAGAAGTAAAGGCCACATGAAACTATATATTGAGGATCATGAACTCTTTGTAAAAAAAGAGAATGAATAATCCATAATTAAAAATTAAACACCATATGGAGGTTAGAATATGGCACGTGGTGCTAAGTATAGAGTTCCCTTTAGGAGAAGAAGGGAAGGTAAAACAGATTATAGATTGAGATTAAAATTGTTGCTATCAAAAAAACCAAGATTAGTTGTTAGAAAATCACTGAACAATATATCAGCCCAGATTATAGTCTACGATGAAAAAGGAGATAAGGTACTCGTATCAGCCCATACCAAGGAACTAGTAAAAATGGGATATAAGGGCCATTGTGGAAATTTACCTGCGGCCTATTTAACAGGATTATTACTTGGTAAAAAGGCCCTTAAAGAGGGATATAAAGAGGCTATACTTGATATAGGATTACACGGTGCTACAAAGGGGGCAGCAGTCTTTGCCACTTTAAAGGGAGCTGTTGATGCTGGGATGGAGATACCCCATGGTGAAAGCATACTTCCTGAGGAGAGTAGAATTAATGGAACCCATATTAAAGAATATGCTGAGTTACTAAAAAAGGAAGATAGTGAGAATTACAACAAACAATTTTCCAAATACTTAAAAAATAACTTAAGTCCTGAAGATTTACCTGAGCACTTTGAGGAAATAAAGGAAAAGATTTTAAATATGTAGCCTTATAATAAAAGGGTGAAATAATGGCAATTGAAAAAAGAAAATTTAACATGGAAGCTTGGGAACCTAAAACCCAGGTTGGAAAAATGGTAAAAGAAGGAACTATTACAGATATAGACTATATATTGGATAAGGGATTACCACTATTGGAACCTGAGATTGTAGATGCCCTTATTCCAGATATTACAGAGCAGGTGTTAGATGTATCTCTTGTTCAGAGAATGCATAAATCAGGTAGAAGAGCAAGATTTAGAGCCACTGTTGCAATTGGAAATAAAAATGGTTATGTTGGAGTAGGAATGGGGAAGGCCAAAGAAGTAGGTCCTGCAATCAGAAAGGCTATTGCCCATGCAAAGTTATCATTAATTAGAGTTAAAAAAGGATGTGGATCCTGGGAATGTGGTTGCGGAAGACCTCATTCCATACCCTATGCAGTAAAGGGTTCCTGTGCAAGTGTAAAAATTGAGTTATTACCTGCTCCAAGGGGAGTGGGATTGGTTGCTGGAGATGTTGCTAAAACAATACTTGGATTGGCAGGAGTAAAGGATATATGGACCAAAACATTTGGGGACACAAGAACAACCTATAACTTTGCCATGGCAACCTTTGATGCCCTTGATAACTTAAATCACATTAGATACCTACCTGATCATAAGAAGATTCTTGGAATTAATGAGGGAAAGGTTTATTAAATTAATATTTATATAATATATAATCATTAATCAAATTAATTAAATGATTAGGAGTATAATTCTAATATATGGAACTATTAATATAATTTGAACCATATTTTATATTTTTATTAAGTTAGATATTTTTTAAGGTGATGAAAAATGGCTTACGCAGTAGTAAGGGTTAGAGGTAGCGTAGGTGTTAGAGGGGATATTGCAGATACTCTTAAAATGTTAAGATTACATAGGGTAAATCACTGTGTAATAGTCCCAAACACTGAAACATATAAGGGTATGTTGAATAAAGTAAAGGATTATATTACCTATGGGGAAATTGATAAGGATACCTTAATAAAATTAATATTGAAAAGGGGAAGATTACCTGGAAATAAAAGATTAAATGAGGAGAAAATTAAGGAATTAACCAATTTATCAGTAGAAGAGTTATCTGAAAAAATTATAAGTGGAGAAATCACTCTAAAAAACACGCCATTGAAACCAGTTTTTAGGCTCCACCCTCCAAAAAAAGGATATGATAAGGGAGGCATTAAAAAACCCTTTTCAGTAGGGGGAGCCCTTGGTTATAGGGGATCTGAAATAAACAAACTATTGGATAAAATGATTTAAAGCCTTATTAGGGTGATTATATGATAAGAAAAAGTAGAAAAATTACAAAGTTGAGAGGTAGTAGAACCTGTGGATATGGGGCTGCCAAGAAGCATAGAGGAGCAGGCCATAGAGGAGGTAGAGGTTTAGCCGGAGGGCATAAACACAAGTGGCTTCATATTGTAAAGTATATGCCAGATCATTTTGGAAAGTACGGATTCAAAAGACATCCCAGTTTAATTAAAAAATTAAATACTATAAACTTAGGAGATATTGACGAATTAGTATCCAAGAATAAGGATACCTTTGAAGTTGAGGACGGAAAAATTGTAGTGGATATAACAAAATACAATTATGAAAAGGTCCTTGGAAAGGGAAAACTCACTTGTCCAATGATTATAAAGGCTGTGGAATTTTCAGAGAAGGCTAAGGAAAAAATAGAATCTACCGGTGGAGAAGTTGTTGAGTTATAATTCCATTAGAACCAATTTTTTAATTATTCTATTATTATTTATTATTTTTGAGGGACAATTTTATATGAATAGAGGTATACTGTTCAAAGATTATTTTAAAATATATAAATATATCAATAATAATTTATCTTTAAAAAATTTTTTTATAATGTTTTTAATTTTTTTAAGTTATTCATTTTTATTTAATGATATGAGTAATTTATGTCAAGATTTCCAGATTGTTCATAATTATGTTATCGATTAATAAAAATTAAAATGAAATAGTTAATAAAAAAATATAGTTTAAAAAATAAAATAAAAGAAATTGAAATATAAAAAAATAATATAAAATTTATTTTTCTCATAGAATATTCCTACAAAAAGATGTGTTAAAAGTAGTATATCTAATAGAGGAGTTATAAGGCCACAGACTATTAAACCTAAGAATATAGAACAAAAAGTCATGAAGAGTTGATTAAAATTCATAGAAAAAGACCCAAATAACACAGGAGTATTGCCACTTTATACTAAGTGAATATATTATCTACCTAATTCAAATAAAGGAAGTTAAATAATCCCAACATCATTTACAAGGAGTATCTTAATCCCTTAGAAAATAAGTCAATGTCACATACTCAACTATAAATCAAAGACGTAATTATAATGGTGATATTTTGGAAGCGTTTCTTCATAAAATAAGACCTATCTTGGAGTACATTCCAGAAGTTAAAAGGCCTGAAAGAGATATTACCTTTAAGGAAAAATTAAAGTGGACTGGCTTGGTATTGATACTATACTTTATAATGGGTACCATTGATATATATACAGGGGGAGCCCAGATTCCTCCAATGTTTGAATTCTGGCAAACAGTAACAGCATCTAAGATGGGTACATTGATTACCTTGGGTATTGGGCCCATTGTTACAGCAGGAATTATAATGCAACTATTGGTTGGGTCTGAAGTTATAAAATTGGATTTATCCGATCCAAATAACAGAGCAATGTTTCAAGGACTTCAAAAATTATTTTCAATATTCCTATGTTTCTTAGAGGGTATTCTCTTTGTTGGAGCCGGGGCATTTGGACCATTATCTCCTCCTATGATGGTGGCATTAGTTCTACAGTTGGCAATCGGGGCAATACTTCTAATATACTTAGATGAAATAGTTTCAAGATATGGAATAGGTTCAGGTATAGGATTATTTATTGCTGCAGGTGTATCTCAAACTATATTTGTGGGTTCCTTTGGTCCGGAAGGCTACTTCTGGAAATTTATAAATGCAATGATACAGGGAGCACTTGGTACAGCCTTGGAATTTATATTACCAATATTGGGTACCATAGTGATATTCTTTATTGTAGTATATGCCGAAAGTTTAAGGGTAGAAATACCCTTGGCCCATGGAAGAGTAAGAGGGGTCGTAGGTAAGTATCCAATAAAATTCATATACGTATCAAACCTTCCAGTTATTCTTACATCAGCATTATTCGCAAATATCCAACTATGGGGTATGTTTTTAGAAAAAATGGGTTTTCCAATATTGGGAAAGTATGTAAATGGTAGGGCCGTAGATGGGATAGCCTACTACTTTACAACTCCCTATGGGATATCTAGTGTGCTCTCGGATCCAATCCATGCCATAGTATATATTATTATGATGATAATATTCTGTGTATTATTCGGAGTGTTCTGGATAGAGACATCTGGTCTTGATGCCAAATCCATGGCTAAAAGACTTGGAAGCCTTGATATGGCCATAAAGGGATTTAGAAAAAGTAAGAAATCCATTGAACAAAGGTTAAAAAGGTATATTATGCCCCTCACAGTTATGAGTTCAGCATTTATTGGATTACTTGCAGCAGGGGCTGATTTTACAGGGGCCCTTGGTGGAGGTACTGGGGTATTGCTTACAGTATCCATCGTATATAGGATGTATGAACAATTAATTCAAGAGCAAATCTCAGAATTACACCCTGCACTTGCAAGATTTATTAAAAAATAGATTTAATTATTCTTCATTTACTTTTTTAATTTATTAATATAATATTAATATAATATTAATATACTAATGTTAAAAAAATAGATATTTTTTCAATTAATTAATTATTTTATAACTATTTTAATTAATATTTTATTTATTATATTGTAAATTGTACATCTCCATAAAGCAATTTTCCTGTAATATAATTAAATATATTATTTTAATATATGGTGATATTATGATAAAAAATATTGAATTTACAAAGATGCATAGTTTGGGAAATGATTACATTGTAATAAATGAATATAATGGCATTAAGGTAGAAGAAGAATATAAAGAAGAGTTCTCAAAGAAAATATGTAAAAGAGGATTTTCCATCGGTGCCGATGGTGTAATATATGTTCAAAGGCCAGAAAATAAAAAATATGATATAAAATTTAGAATTTTCAATAGTGATGGATCTGAAGCAGAAATGTGTGGAAATGGAATAAGGTGTTTTTCCAAATATGTATATGAAAGAATACTCAAAAAAAATCCATTAAATGTGGAAACAGTTGGGGGATTAAGAATATCAGAAATGGAAATTGAAAACAATAATGTTAAAACAGTTAAAGTATATATGGGAATTCCTAAATTTCAATTAAAGGACATTCCCATGGTAATTGAAGGCAAATCAAAGGAAGATGTATTTTTAAATGAATGTATTCCATTAAATTGTAGTTTAATTGATGAAATCAAATTAAGTGTTGTAAATGTTGGAAACCCTCACGCCATCATATTTATTGAAGATAATCCCATAGATATTAATTTTGTAAGGGATAATTTAGATATATTGGGAAGGGAAATTGAGAATCATAAAGCATTTCCTGAAAGGATAAATGTACATTTTGTAGAGGTAATAACTCCAAATGAAATAAAAATAATAACCTGGGAAAGGGGAGCAGGATATACTACAGCCTGTGGAACTGGAACAACAAGTTCAGCAATAATTGCCCACAAACTTGGAAAAACAAAAGATAAAATATTGGCCCATTTGGATGGCGGAGATTTAGAAGTTGAGATTAAAAAAGATGAGATTTATTTAAAAGGAGATGCCACTATTGTATATGATGGAGTTTTAAGGGATATTGGTTGGTAATTTTTTAATTTTGTTTAATTAACTATCTCATAAAATTAACTTAACTTTTAATAATATTTAATTTATGTTTAATTTAAATATACAAAATATTCATTCAGCGAAAATAGATATCGAGAATATTAAAAAGTGAGACTATGCTAACACATGTTGATGAAAAGGGAGTAAAAATGGTAGATATATCCGACAAAAGGGACATAGGAAGAACCTGTATTGCAAAGGGACATATAAAATTAAAACCATCCACAATAGAGGCAATATCAAAAAAAGAAGTAATAAAAGGGGATGTACTAACTACGGCCCAGGTTGCTGCCATAATGGCTGTAAAAAACACCTCCAACATAATACCCCTGTGTCATCATATACCAATATCTTCAGTAAATGTAGAGTTTAAATTACATAGTGATAATATAGAGGTCCAAATAACAGTAAAAACAACCTATAAAACAGGAATGGAAATGGAGGCCCTTACAGGAGTTTCTACTGCACTTCTCACAATATGGGATATGGTAAAAGCCCTTGAAAAAGACAGCAATGGACAATACCCTCATACTGAAATATACAGCATAAAGGTTTTAAGTAAAATAAAGGAATGTTAAGACTATAAAATATATGCCAAAAAACCATTTATATACTAAAAATCTATAAAAAAATAATTTAAAAAAAAATTAAATAATAAATAGAAATAGAGGATATAATGTGGGATTTAGAGAGAGATAGAGTAATTAATGGAATTATAAAACATAATGCTAAAAGAGTACTTTTCCAAGGACCAGAGGGATTAAAAAGGGATCTAGAAAAGGAAATAGGAGATATTGCAAAATATTTTGAAAGCACAGGCAGAGATGTGGAACTTATACTATGGGGAGGAAGTTCCTTTGGGGCCTGTGATATATGTGATATGGAGGTGAAACATCTTAATATTGATTTAATCCTACACTATGGCCATGAAGAACTTCCATATTCAAAATCTGAAATACCCATAATCTATATTCCAGTTTATTATAATCCAGATAGGGAGCATTTAATGGGGATTATTAATGACATAAATAAAATTTTAAAAAAACAGGAGCAATTTCCCATTATTACCACCACAATACAATTTAAAAAAATTCTAAGGGAATATAACCCCATTGTAATACTTGGATGTAGGACAAATATCAATGAAGACATGGCAAAAGATAGGAATATAATATATATTGGAAGTGGAAGATTCCATCCCCTAATGTTGGCCTACAAATTTAAAAAAGAGATAACATTATACAACCCAATAACAAGGAATTATTCTAAAATAGAGGAGAATGATGTAGATAAATTTATTAAAAGAAGATTGGGAGTAATATCCAAACTACACCTATGTCCTCCAAAGAAAATTGGAGTGATACTCTCCACCAAAAGGGGCCAATGTAGAATAAATGTATTCAACAATATTATAAAAACTCTAAGGGAAAAAAATATTAACTATATACCCATAGTATTAAATAATATCTCTCCTGAGAGTTTAATATATGATGATATTGATGCCTATATAATATGTGCCTGTCCAAGAATTGTGCTGGATGATCATATAAACTATAAAAGGGTGATATTAACCCCAAAGGAATTTGAAATGTATATAAATAATGACTTTAATTATGTATTTGATGAAGTGTTTTTAGATGATTTTATGTATTAAATTTATAAATATTTTAATTTAAATTTGTATTAATTATTGTAGTATTTTTTTAGGATCATTATCAAAATCAACATGTTTCTTCATAATTTCAACAATTCTTTTTTTCAGAAGATCCAAATTAATATCTCCTTTGGTAGATATTTTTAATACCTCCACTATATTTTTATCTTTTAAATCATCTATTTTATTAAAAACCTCTTCATTACGTTCCTCTTCATCTATATCAATTTTATTTATGGTAACTATTATGGGTACCTTAAATGTTTTTCTTATCTCATCCAATAAATTCAATTGCTCATCAATTGTATAACCACAATACTCTGTTGGGTCTATTACATAGATTATGGCATCGGCAAGATAATTCAGGGCCACAACTGCATGAAGTTCTATATCATTTCTCTCATATATTGGCCTATCCAATACACCAGGAGTGTCTATAAATTGAATACCCTGATTAGAATATCCTACATTCAATCCCTTTGTTGTAAAGGGATAGGAATTTATCTCTGGCTCAGCATTTGTTAATTTTTTTAAGAGCGTAGATTTTCCAACATTTGGATATCCCGATATTACGACAGTTGGAATATCTTTAACTGTTGGAATATTTTTTAATTTTTCCCTTGCCACAGCAATATATGCCAAATTGGGATATATCTGCTTTAATATGGAGGAAACTCTACCTAAGAACTCCTTCCTAATAATGGAAGTTTCTTGAGCCCTTTTTGCTCTTCTTATTTTTCGTGCATATGTATTTCCAAGTTTTTTAATTAGATCAGAGGCCCATTGTATGGCTCCAAGGGATTTTTTAAACTCATCAGTGTCTATTAAAATTTCCAATATTTCCCTATAAAATGGATTTAGATTATCTATTGAAGGAGTTTTATCTATAATATTTGATAGATAATCAGATATAACA
>DQSV01000059.1 GCA_015663075.1 Methanothermococcus okinawensis
ACCTCATTTGAGCTTGAAAGGTAAAACACCAGCTGAAGCTTGCGGAATTGATTTGAATATAGAAAACAATTGGGAAGATTAAAAAATTAACATTAAAATTCCAACCAGGGGTTATTTTATAGCCAAGTATAAACTAGAAACCTAAAATAAAAATAATTAAAATAAAAATAACAAATATATTAGAAATAGTTAAAATTTTTCACTCGTATTTATTCCTTTTATTTTTTTATATATATTTTTTATATAATAGTTGGAATTTTAGTGGAAATCGGTTGAAGCGATAAAAAAATTGGTGTAGGAAAATTTTAATCAGAAGTTTTGTTCAACGCTATATATGGTCCTGAAATTAGATTCAACAAATTGTATTTATCCACATTACTTAAATAATTTAACACCTTTGTGGTATTTTCAATTACTATGGTATTTATTACTATGCTTTCTATGTTTTTGGATACAAGGATGTCTAATATTTTTTCTATGTTTTTGGTACCACCAATAAAAGCTTTATTAAACTCTAAATCAGATATTATGTCCTCCCCATTCCCCATTATTAATTCATAATTTTTAATATTAAATAACTCTAAATTTTTCTTAGTGGTAGTTATGGCATCTTTTCTATTATCTATGGCATATATAAATTTGCATCTTTTTGCTATTTCTACAGCCATACCTCCACTGCCACATCCAATATCCACAACAATATCATTAGGTTTTAATTGTAATTTACCAACACTTATTGCCCTTATTTCTTCTTTTGTTATTGGAACCCCTTCCATTCTAAAAAAATCCTCATCTCTAATCATTTTTACACCTCAGTATATACTGCAAAAATTATAAATAACCTTAGAACATATTAAGTAATTCCATAATGTGTTATGATAGTAAATTATAAAAAATAATAATTATCCAATGATGGTTAATGGCGGGTGTCCAATAGTCATTAATAACCAATAACTACCAATAATAATTAAATAAAATATTAAAAAAATAAAAATAAAAAATATAGGTGGATTTATGGTTGATAATTTAACTGAATTACCCGGTGTCGGTCCCTCAACGGCGGATAAACTTATTGAGGCTGGATATACTGATTTTATGAAAATAGCAACTGCCACTATTGGAGAACTTACAGATATTGAAGGCATTAGTGAAAAGGCTGCAGCTAAGATGATAATGGGAGCAAGGGAATTATGTGATTTAGGATTTAAAAGTGGTACAGATCTTTTGGATCAACGGAAAACTGTATGGCGATTATCCACAGGTAGTGATGAATTGGATAGGATATTAAATGGTGGATTGGAGAGCCAATCTATTACTGAGTTTGCGGGTATATTTGGTAGCGGTAAAACCCAAATTATGCACCAGGCCTGTGTAAATCTCCAGTGTGAAGATAAAATATTGGCAGATGAGGAAGTATTAAAGAAGGGTGAATTAACAGAGCCAAAGTCTGTATATATTGATACTGAGGGCACCTTTAGGCCAGAAAGGATTATTCAGATGGCAGAAGCTCTTGGTATAGATGGCCAGAAAGTTCTTAGTAATACCTTTGTAGCAAGGGCCTATAATTCAGATATGCAGATGTTATTTGCAGAGAAAATAGATGAACTTATAAAATCAGGCAATAACATAAAACTTGTAATTGTGGATTCTCTAACAAGTACCTTTAGAAATGAATATACTGGAAGGGGAAAACTTGCTGAGAGACAGCAAAAACTTGGAAGACATATGGCCCTATTGAATAAATTGGCTGATCTCCATAATTGCGTAGTTCTCATAACCAATCAAGTTGCAGCAAGGCCTGATGCATTTTTTGGAGCCGCTGAACAGGCCATTGGTGGCCATATTGTAGGACATGCTGCAACATTTAGGTTCTTTTTAAGAAAAGGAAAAGGAGATAAAAGAGTTGCCAAATTATATGATTCTCCATACCTTCCAGATTCCGAGGCCATATTTAGAGTAACTGAAAAGGGCATTCATGATTAATATGATTTATAAAATTAAATACCATATTCTAAAAAACACAGTAAAAAATAGTATAAAGATTATTAAAAAAATAATTTAAAATACTTAATAAAAAAAATACAGTAAAAATTCTTTTTATTAATTTATTCTCTATATTACTTATTATTTCTTATTATTTCTTACTATTTCTTATTATTTCTATTGCTATTTTATATCCTATTACTAATTATTAATATTATTAATATTGTATGTATTATATATTATAACCAAAATAATAATTGTGGGATATTATGCACTATTTTTCTGAAAAACCTAATTCATCATCTAATGAAAGATTAATTGAGGCCATATTGAGAAATAAAAAATTCATTTTTAAAACAGATAGTGGAATATTCTCTCCTAAGAAGGTGGATAAGGGTACAAAAATACTTGTAGATAACTTGGAGTTAGATAAAAAAGACATTGTATTGGATGTCGGCTGTGGCTACGGTGTCATTGGTGTAGCCATTGCAGATGAAGTAAATTCCATAACTATGACAGATATAAATAGAAGGGCCTTAAAACTTGCAGAGGAAAATGTAAAAATTAATAAGTTAAATAATAAAAATATATCAATTGTACAGGGAAATATCTACGAAGGAGTAAATGATAAAAAATACACCAAAATCATATCAAATCCTCCAATAAAAGTAGGAAAAGAAGTTATTCATAAAATTATAAGGGAGGGGAAGGAATTATTACAAGATAATGGAAGTATTTGGGTAGTAATTCAAACAAAGCATGGGGCAAAATCCCTTGCAAAGTATATGGAGGAAGTATTTGGCAACGTGGAAATTATAACAATAAAGGGAGGATATAGAGTATTGATGTCCAAAAAGGTAGATTAGACCTATTTTTAATAGATTATTTCCCTTTAATAACCTATGTCCCAATAATAACAGGTTCCGATAAATCCTTTATTATTCTTATAACAGAATAGGCTGCCAGTGCAGAAGTTTTTGGATTATCCTTACAGGGATTGTTATCAACAGTGGTTGATATTGTACCAGTGGAACCTTTAACAATTACTCTATGTCTATTGGAGGATATGGAAGGATCTGCTATTATTTTAACCTTTATGGGAAGGCCTGAGGCCAAAGAAAGAACTATTGCTACATTTATATTCTGAGGGAATTTTTCAATGGCCTCAAGAGCACTTCCTTCAAAAATTGTTATTGGTTCTGAAAGGGAGGTTATATCTATGCCCTCTTTTTCCAGGGATTCCCTTAATCCATAAACAGGTTTTATTGTTTCTAAAACTACATCATATATTTTTCCCAATGAAGCAGATTTAATAGCATCAATCCCTGCAATAGCCCCTGAGGGAATATATATTTTTTTATTATGTTCTTTTGCAAGATTATATAATTTTAAATATAATTTCTTATTGGCGAAGGCTCCAACACTCATTATTATTATATCCTTTTTATTTTTAAGAGATTTTGTTGCAACCTCATCAACGGCCCCAATTGATGCACATTCTATTACAATGTCTATGTCCTTACTTACCAATTCATCTATGGAACTACATACTTGGGCATTTACTAACCTTCCAAGTTTTTCTGCCTTATGGGCATTTTTATCATAGACCGCCCCTACTATTGGATTAATCTTTCCATTTATTACGGCCTTAATTATTATTGTAGCAATAGTTCCGCATCCAACTAATCCTATTTTTAGCATTTATATCCCTTTTTAATTTCTCTGAATAATAAAAAATTAAAATAAAACATTAAAAAATTAAAAAAATTTATAAAAAAATATTTAAAATCATTTAATTACAATTATAACATAAATGATATAATAAAATATTAAATTAAATAAAAAGAATTTTATTTTGCAGGTAGTTTTATCAAAACTATATTTCCTATGGATTCAACAGTTCTATAAGGCAATACTACTTTTTTATATGGGTCAGTTACCTTCTCCTTTAAACAGCCCTTGTGAGCATCAGTTACCACAATACCACTTATTGCAGATTTTTCTAAATCTATTATTGCATCATACATTTCTCCAACATAATAACCCTTTGTAGTATATATTTTTTTGTTCAATATTTCACTGATTTTTATGGCCATAATACAACCTCCACTCAATACTATATCAATCGCTATCCAATAAAAATTATTTTAAAATATTATTATATAAATATATATTTAATCCATATTTTCATACATTTATTTAATAAATATATTTTTAATCTTAAATTATAAATCCATATCCTCTACACTTATTTTTTTGGCATTAAATAGTTCCTTTGCTCTTTCATATACTAATTTATCTCCTTTATTGTCATCATCTACAATAACTATTATTTCAGAGGGTTTTAATTTGTCTATTAACTTATTTATCTCCTTTATTGTTATTTCACATTTTTTAGATATTCCCTTAAGGGTTTTTCCAGGAATGTTGGGCCTTATTATTTTCATATCCTCTGGATTTAAAACCCCCTCTGTGGATATTATATTTATATTGGGCATTTTATTTTTTAAATTTTTTAATAATTTTTTATTACTTACTATGTATAGTGCCTTCTCGTCCAATAGTGGAGATTCTTGAGATTTAAATCCAAATTCCTTTAATAGATTATCCAAATGTTTTTTGGATTTAAATATTAATTTACAAAACTCCTCGGCCTCCTGCTTATTTAGATTGTGCATGGGGGCCTTTTTATAGAGAAAGTCATCAGCCTCTATAAGTGCATATATTGCATTTTTAAATTCTTCAACGTTTATTTTACCTGGTTCTGCCTCTTTGTAGTTTAATGGGCTTTTATGTTCCAAGGCATCATGAATTGGATTACTTTCCAATTTAGACCCAAGTTTATTTAATTCAGATATTGTAAATATGGCTTTTTTTATAAGATTTTTTGAATCCTCCATCCTATTCATCCTATCCCAACTATTTATTTTAACATGATAACTTTTATGATATTATACCTGATTAGTCAATTAATTTTATTTTTATTATTTTTTAATTTTTTATTTTATTGTAATACCTAATTTTGTAAAAGGCTAATGAAATACCATTGGAATTATTTCATCCAATTTCTTAGCAGCAATTATTTCAATGCCACTATCATCTATCACATCTATTCTATTTGACTCAGGAATAATTACTCTTTTAAATCCATACTCTCGCGCAGCATTTATTTTTTCATTTACTCCCCCTATAGCCAAAATATTGCCATTTAGATCTAAACTACCAGTTATTGCAAAATCCTGTTTTAATGGAATCTTAAGAAGGGCAGAAATAATACTAAGGCATACTGCTGCAGTTGCACTATCTCCATCAATTTTTGAATAGGACTGACTAAATTGAATATATATTTCCTTTGAATTTAAATCAATATCCTCCTCTGATTTCAATGGTAACTTACCCTCTGACACATATTTTTTAGATAGTGCTGAGGCCAAGGTAATACTGTGCTTTGCAAGATCGCCGCTAATATTTAATAAATTAGTACCTGGATTCTTGGAATCTATTATCTGAGTAATTATTTTTGTTACATCCCCAAGGCCATCAGATCCTATTACTGCCAATCCATATATAACCCCCACCTTTGGAGTGTCATTTGGAACTATGTGCTTATACCTTTTAAATTCCCTTAGGTAATCAATAGCAACCTGTTTTGACATACTGTATATGCCGCTATCCAAAACTTTGCGCACATGTTCATAGTCTATATAATTCACTTTTTTAATGTTTTTTACAGTATGTCCCCCCTCTAAAGTTTTATTTTCTCTATTTTTTTCTTTTTTATCCTTTTCAGTTATTTTATTCAATACACTTATAATGCTTTTTAATTTATTCTCTGACTCTACTCCATTATTGCCATTATTTTTAGCATTATCACCCTTATATTCACCAGATCCTGACATTTCCTCTACTATTTCCCTTATACTCTTACCCATGGCAATATCATTTGACATCTTTATTATATTGGAAAGTTTTCTAAGTCTCAATGTTAATTTATCCTTGGAACCTGCAAACAATTGGGCTATTCTAACTATTTCGCAACAGGCCTCATATGTCATTGGGCTTAAATTATTATTTTTTATCTCTTGAACTATGAATTGTAAAAGTTTATCCCTATTTTCCTGAGTATTTTCCATTTTATTCCTAAGTACAATTTTGTAATCTATTCTGTCTAAAAGGGGAGCCCTTAAATTATTAACATCATCCATATTTCCAGACATTATCAAGGTAAAATCACATGGGATTGGATTTGTCTCAACAGTGGCACCACTGGAATTTGGATTTCTACCACTTATTGCAAGGCGTTTGTCCTGTAGTGCAGTCAATATATGGTCCTGAACTTCAGGGGGCATGGTTTTTATTTCATCCACATACAATATACCCTTATGGGCCTCATGGATTGCCCCTAAGATTATTCTTTTATGAGGTGGAGTTCCAAGGGGAGGTTTGCCCCCCAATGGACAGTGTTTAACATCTCCCAACAACTTAGTTATGTTGTAGGCACTGGCCTTTACAAGGGGTCTTTTTTTACATTCATATAGCACAACAGGTTTTAAATCCAAGGGACTAACAGTATTGGACATGGCACCCTTAGTGGCCCCAAATATAGTTAAAAAAATAATTACAAAAGTTAGGGCAAAGGCCACAATAGATACTGTAGTAATTACCCCAAGTATTTGAGTCTCAGGAAGTCCTCTTATTATATAGGAAGTAATTGCGGTAAAAACTATCATAAATATTAGCATGGTAATTAAACTTGGAGGTTGCTTAACTACACTTGGTTTAATTTCCTCTATCTTTTCCTTATATTGCCCCTCTATCAATTCAATAATAGGTTTTTCAGTGTTTTTCATGTTGGGTTTTGCTATTATGGTATAGGGTTTAAAATCACTACTTGATTCCTCAATAAGATCTCCAACTGCCTTAACCATCATGGATTTACC
>DQSV01000080.1 GCA_015663075.1 Methanothermococcus okinawensis
ATATTGGATAAAAATATAAATATTAAATAAAAAAATAAAGATATTGGATAAAAATATAAATATTAAATAAAAAAATAAAGATATTGGATAAATATAAATTTATTTTCAAACAGTAAATTAACTTTAAAAAATAAAAGCAATGTCTTATATTTTAAAATTATAGGAGCGGTTTTAAGACATATGCAATAGGATAATTTGAATAAAATAATAAATTTAAAAAAAAATATAAAATTATTTGGTGAGATTTTGTATGGAGTATTAGTTTTAGAGGATGGAACAGTATTAAAGGGAAAGGGATTTGGTGCTGAGAAGGAAATCTTGGGAGAACTTGTATTTAATACCAGTATGACAGGATATGTTGAGGTACTAACAGATCCCTCCTATAAAGGGCAGATAGTTACCATGACCTACCCATTGATGGGAAACTATGGAGTAGATGAAAGTTGGTATGAGTCAGATGGTATTAAAGTGGAGGGTTTTATCATAAAGGACCTAACTGGAAAGGAATTAGATGAATTTCTAAAAAAATACGATGTTCCAGGGATATATAACATAGATACTAGGTTTATAACCAAAAAAATTAGATCAAAAGGGGTTGTAAAGGCCCTTTTAAAAACCTCCTCTGATCCCATAGAGGATTCAAAAATTAAGGAGTATGTAGAGAGAGCTAAGAATCATAAGGACCTCTCTGAGATTGATCTTGTGCCAATGGTTTCCACAGAGAAAGTAGTTATTCACAAACCAGAGAATGAAGTTGCAAAATGTGTTTTAATAGATTGTGGAGTTAAAAAGAGTATTATTAAATGCCTACTTGATAGAAATTGTACAGTTGTTCAAGTACCTTACAATACCACACCAGAAGAGATATTGGATTACAATCCCGATTTTGTATTGGTATCTAATGGTCCTGGGGATCCCATATCAGTTAAAGAAACCATAGAAACTGTAAAATCGCTTATGGGTAAGGTACCACTTACAGGGATATGCTTAGGCCATCAGATAATTACCTTGGCCCTTGGAGGAGAAACTTATAAGATGAAATTTGGACACAGAGGAGGAAACCAGCCTGTTAAAGATCTAAATAGGGATATAGTATATATTACCCCCCAAAACCATGGTTATGCCATAAGGGATAACACCCTAACTGGAGAAACCACTGTATGTAATATCAATCTAAATGATAACACAGTTGAAGGATTAATATCCAAGGATAAGAATATATTCTGTGTCCAATACCATCCAGAGGCTGGTCCAGGACCCCATGATGCAAGACATCTATTTGATGAGATGATAAACTTGGGATTAAATTATAGAAAATGTAAAGAAGAGGAATAATTTATACTATTTATTACTTATTTAATTTAAATCCTTCATTATTGCATTTAGTAATTATTATGTCTCCATCAATACCATGGTTATCAAAAAATCCTTCAGAAGTTTCAACTACTCTTTTAAGGCCCTCCTTATCCTCACATATAGAGTAGATAGTGGGGCCAAAACTGGATAATCCACTATATCCTATCCCTTGTAGCTCCTTTAAAAGGTCTTTAACTATTCCCCTTTGAATATCCAATTCTATTTTTTTAAATCCTAAATATTGTAATTCATTAATACCCTCTCCAAAGGGAACAATATCTCCTTCAACTATGGCAGGCAACATCTTCATAAGTATAATGTGGCATATTCTCTGGGTTTCGTTTAGTGGTATTGGACAGTGTTTTTTAAAGAGATCCGCTTCCCCATCCCCATAAATATTCTCTCCCTTAGGTATGGTAAGTACAATATTCCAATTAAAATCACGCCTAAAAAGTAATGGAGGAGTCCTAACATTTTTTGATGCTGATGAAGGGGCAAAATTTTCTTTATCTTTTCCACTTCCAAAGGTATGGCCTCCATCTATTATAAATCCTCCCTTTTCAAAGGAATATACCCCTATACCTGAGGTTCCACCCCTACCGGTAATATCTGAGAGAGTTTTAACATCTAAATTTCTATTGTATATTTTTGATATTATCATTCCTGTAGAGAGGGCCATCTGGGTACCGCTTCCCAAACCACTATGCAATGGAATTATATCCTTTACCTTAATATAAACACCATCCTCCCCAATATAATTTAAAATCTTTTTTGAAATAGTGAGTAGTCTATTTTTTATGCTCTTAAGAGTATTTTCTAAGTTATTGTCTATTATTTTTTTGTTTATATTAAATTCTATTTCAATCTCTGAACTTTCCCTACCTTCAATTAAAAAATTTGGATAATCCAATGAAATCCCCATGCCCCCATCTACTCTACCAATACTTCCATTTAAATCTACTAGTCCGATATGTATTCTTGAGGGGGATTTAAGGGTTAAAACCATAATAATAACACCATGACTTATTTGTTTTATTTGTTATTTCATCTGTTATTTTTTATATAGTTGCTTTATTTAACCATATTTATTAAGTTATTAAGTTATTCATTATATTTTATTTTAGAATTATATATTATTTTTCCCTTTATTTTATTAATTTTTTTATTTATTTTATTTATAGCAATTATTATAAATTATTATTAAATTTTTTTATTTTTATTCCAATATCTTATTTATTACATTATTTTAAAATCTATAATAGTGCCTCTATTAAGTCTCCCCTGGTAATAATACCAATTAATTTTCCATTTTTAATAACTGGCAATCTCTTAATATTGTTTTCTACCATTATCTTGGCAGCATCATTTATTGATGTATTGGGTGATGTACTAATTACATTCTTTGTCATAATGTCCATTACCTTTATTTTAAGTGCCTTTTCCATATCTTCCTTAAATTCCTCCATTTTTAAGGTGGTTTTTAATGGAAGTTCAATCAAATCCAGAGGGGAAGGAAGTACCACATTTATATCTCCAGAATGGATAGTAAGGGTTTTTATTATATCACTTTCAGATATTATCCCAACAACATTTCCATTGTTATCAACTACAGGGGCTCCACTAATTTTATTTTTTCGAAATAATTTTATTACATCACCAATATTATCATTGAAATTAACGACTATTGGTTTTTTCATTATGGATTCCACATATATCATAAAACTCACCAAATGATTTATAATTTTTATTTATACTTGTTATTATCTTTATAGTTTTGGATTCTGTTATTAAGGGGAAGCAAAAAAATAAAAAAATAAAATAAATCACTATATAACTCAGTATTTAATTTATTATAATATTAGAAAATTTTAAAAAAGAATATATGAGACATTTGAGATTTCTAACCTTATAAAAGTTAATAGGGTACATATTATTTAAGGGATGTTTTAAAGTTCTTAGGAAATAAGTTTATGATGCTATATGTTTGCTAATAACTTCTATAAAAAACTATAGTTATAAAAACAAATAAATATACATATATTAAATAAAATAAATGTAATTAATAATTATTAATTAATAATTTAAATGAAAAATAAAAAAATATTATACTTAACAAAATTTTTAAAAATATTTTAATTGGGGGCAAAATATGCTTGATAGTATTTTTAATCCAAAATCTATTGGAGTAATTGGTGCATCCAATACTGAGGGAAAGGTAGGTTATTCCATAATGAAAAACCTATTGGCCTTTATAGAACATAATCCAGATAATAAACTATATCCAATAAATCCAAAATACAATGAGATATTAGGTTTAAAATGTTATAAATCCATATTGGATGTTCCAGAGGAAAATATAGACTTGGCTGTTATAACCATACCTGCAAAATACGTGCCTAAGGCATTAGAGGAGTGTGGGAAAAAGAATGTAAAGGGGGCCATTATAATCTCAGCAGGGTTCTCAGAGGTGGGTAATTATCACCTTGAGGAGGAAATAAAATCCATAGGTAAAAAATACAACATAAAAATAATAGGTCCAAATTGTCTTGGAATTATGGATATGTATAATAGATTAAATGCTTCCTTCAGTAAGGAGTACTTTGCAGAGGGCAATATTACATTTATATCCCAAAGTGGGGCCCTATTAACTGCCATATTGGATATTGCTCCCCTTTTAAATCTCGGATTTTCAAAGATTATAAGTTTGGGTAATAAGGTGGATATTCAAGAGAGCGATTTAATGGATTATTTAATAAAGGATGATACCACTAAGGTGGTAGTATTTTATATAGAGGGTTTAAAGGATAAAAAATTTATAGATTCTGCAAAAAGGTTAGCCAAAGTTAAACCAATAATTGTCCTAAAGGGTGGGAAATCTGAAGAGGGGGCCAAGGCCATTTCATCCCATACTGGAAGTTTGGCTGGAGATGCCCAAATATACAATGCGGCCTTTAAAAAGGGAAAGATTCTTGTGGTGGATACCTTTGAAGAGTTAGTTAATTTAATGCATGTATTCTCTACCCAACCTATTATGAAGGGCAATAGGATAGCAATTGTAACAAATGCAGGGGGCTTTGGGGTAATGGCTGCAGACAATTGCAAAAAATACAACCTAACCCTTGGAGATTTCCAACCTTCCACAAAGGAAAAATTAAAAAAATACCTTCCACAGATCTCATCCATATCCAATCCCTTGGATTTAATAGGGGATGCAGATACCTCCAGATATAGGCATGCCTTGGAGATTATTAAAGGGGATAAAAATATTGATGGAATAATTGTAATACTAACTCCTCAGGAGATGACAAAACCCTTAGAGGTTGCAGAAACCATAGTTAATATAAAAAAGGACATGGAAAATAAAGAAATATCCAAGGCAATAGTGGCATCATTTGTTGGAGGGAAATCTATCAAGGGAGCAAAAAGTTATTTAAGAAAGAATGGAATACCTGCCTATATCTCTCCTGAAAGTGGAGTTGAAACACTATCCCGTTCCTATAGGTACAGTATTATGAAGATACAGGAGGATAACTGTGAGTACCTGTGGAATATAAAATCCCAATTAATGGAGATTAAGGAAAAAAACTTGGATGCCCTAAGGAATCTTCTCAGCAATCCCAATGAATACAATTCAAAGGAGTTTTTAAAAATGCATGGCATAAATGTTCCAGAGAAGTATTTGGCAAAAACTCCTGAAGAGGCCAAACACTATGCCAATACCTTAGGAGAGGTTGTGATGAAAATCTCCTCTAAACATATAGCCCATAAATCTGATGCTGGCTGTGTTGTTGTAAAACCTGACAATATTGAGGAGGCATTCCATAGGATCATAAAGAATGGAGAGGAATACTTAAAACGGAATAATATTAAGGGCACTATTGATGGAGTGCTAATTGAGGAATATGTTGAGGGATTGGAACTTATTGTAGGAGGAAAGAGAGATAGGGTATTTGGCCCAGTGATTATGGTGGGATTGGGAGGGGTGTTTGTTGAGGTATTGAAGGATATCTCCTTTGCCATACATCCAATTACTAAGGAATATGCTCTTGATACTTTAAAGGAATTAAAATCCTATAGGATATTGGAGGGAATAAGGGGGCGTCCTAAGAGAGATATTAATTATATATTGGACGTTATGATTAAACTTGGGTTGATTATGGAGATGTATCCTGAAATAAAGGAGATAGATATAAATCCACTCTTTGTAAAGGAAGAGGGCAAAGGGGGATGTGTAGGAGATGCATTAATAATTACAAATAATAAAAATAGCACATAGATCACTTTAAATATTATTATATATACTTCCCCCTTTATCTTTAAGTATTTTACTTTTCCCCTATATATTTTAAGATTTAGAATAATTTTATTATTTAGATTATTCGATTTTATTTTTTGTTTTCTTTTATGCAATTTATAATTTTATCAGTTATCTTATTTCCCAATAATTTAATAACCCTTTCATGGTTATTTAATATGTCCTCTCCATTCTTTATTCCTGAGTTATAAAGTAATCTTGCTCTATTTCTCCCAATATGTTTTATTTTCAATAGTTCTATAAGTTCTCTTGAGGCTCCATACTCTATTCTAATTACCAACTCATTTAAGGTATCAGATAGACATTTTTCTTCAATATCCAATAGAGCATATATTTCCTTATTGGCATATAATATCCATTTTGCCTGCTCTACCTTGTATCTCAAAATACCTGGTTCAATGCCATATTTCTCTAAGATTTTACTTTCAGGTACTTCATTAATCCAATCATAAAACATTTTAGAATTTTTAAAGCATTCCAAACTCCTTAGAATATCCTCATCTGGATCTATATCCATTTTTAGCATTTCTTTAAATAAATAATCCCATTCGTTATTTCTTACTCTTAAAAGAGGCATCATTTCTGTAGTTTTTGATATGCTGTAAAGTAAATATTGTGTGCAGTAGTCCTTTAAATCAGAAGTGTTTAAATACTTATTATTATACCTCTCCAATTTTTTGGATAATTTTTTTAATTCTTCTATTATGATTTTTCCACTTAATGGATCTATATAGAGTTCTGATATCCTCTTTCCCAGGGATGTTATGGTATAATTTTCATTAGTTTTTTTATGAGATATTGTGATATTATTATTTTCATCTAATGTTAGTATTTTTATATCATTTTTATTCTTATTATCATCTTTATAATCTATTTTAATAAATTTATTAGCCTCTAAAAATTCTATTATATCATTAATATTTTTTAAGATCTTTGAGGTATTTCCATATTGATGAGCATAGAAGGTATTATTTATAAACTCCTCTAAGTTTTTTTTATTGTCTATCTCTCCCGAGGCTATCAATCCAAGTATATGGGCCCTTAAAATTCTATGGTTGGATAGTTTTGAATATATATTTTCCACTGGGCCAGTGAGATAATTTTTTGCATCCTCAACGGTTATGCTTCCATCAATGTATATTATTCCCTCTCCATAGGGATCCAAATTTGGTCGCCCAGCCCTTCCTATACATTGCAAAACCTCCATTTTTGGAATAGGTACCATACCTCTATTGGAAAATCTTTTTAAATCCCTCAATATTACCCTTCTGCATGGAGTATTCATACCCATACTCAATGTTGGAGTGCAGCATATAACCTTTATAAGTTTTTTCCTAAATCCTTCCTCCACAATTTTCCTTTGCTCATAGGTTAGGCCCGCATGATGAAATGCCACCCCCCTTTCAATACATTCTCCAAGGGTCTTACATGTTTCCGTTGGATTATCAAATACACTTAAAATATCCTCTTTTAATTTTTTAAGTTCATTTAATTCATCTGGGGATAAATACTTCTTTAAATTTAATTTTTTAGATTCGCTAACGGCCTTTCTCTTAGAGTTGCAAAATATCAACAGCGATCCATCCTTTAATATACAATCTACAACAAGATTAAATAATTGGTTCCTACTATTATAATTATTAGGGGTTAGAGTATATTCCTCAACAACATCCCCATCTTCATTAATAAATAATATTCTATTTTTGTAGGCAATTCCCTTTTTTAATTTAACAGGCCTCCAATCCTCAATAACAAGTTCAGCATTTAACCACTTTGCAAATTCCTCAGGATTTCCAATAGTTGCAGATAACCCTATTATCTGAATATTATACCTATTTTTCAATTTTGTTAGAAGTATCTCTAAGGTACCCCCTCTCTCACTGTCCCCTATTAAATGTATTTCATCTATTACTAAAATGGACACATCCTCAATCCATTCCACTCTATGTCTTAGGAGGGATTCCAATTTTTCGGCAGTGGTGATTATTAAGTCGTAATTTTCTAAGTCCTCCTCTTCATCAAAGTCTCCAATGGATAGAGCCACCTTTATACCATATTTTTCATACTTTTTTATGAATTCTTCGTATTTTTCACTGGCAAGGGCCTTTAATGGTACAATAAACAATGCCTTTTTAGATTTGTATTTTTGATCCAAAAGATGGTTTAAAATAGCAATTTCTCCAATAAGTGTTTTTCCACTACCTGTGGACATGTGTATTAAGAAATTTTTATTTTTATTCAATAATCCCCTATCTACAACTTTTTTCTGTGGAGGTCTAAGTTCTTTTATACCGTTTTCCTTTAAAATTTTCCATATCCTATTTGACATGAATGAAAACCTAAAAATCTATTTAATCTAATGTTAAAAAATTATTAAAAGAATATTAATTAACCCCCCATTTCTTCCCTTTCCTCCTCAGTTAGAATCTTTATAATTTCCTCCGGAGTGCCTATTTTTACAATTTTACCATTTCTCATGAGTGCTGCTCTATCACAAACATTCAATACAAAGTCCATATCGTGGGAAACTATAATATAGGTTTGTTCCAATTCCTTTCTTGATTTATAGATAGATTCTGCCACCATATTCCTTGTAAATAGATCCATGGTTCCAGTTGGCTCATCCAATAGCACAACCCTCGGCTCTTTAATAAGAACCTGAGCAAGGGCTACCCTATGTCTCTCCCCAACACTAAGTTCCTTAGGAAACCTATCCAATATTTTGTTGGCCTCTTCTTCAGTAAAACCCACTGACATCAAGGTATGCTCTGCCTTCATTCTAGCAAACTCTCCAGGAAGTTCCAATCCTATGGATTCTGTGAGATTATAGAGCACTGTTCTGTGTGGATATAGTGCATATTCCTGAAATAACATTCCAATATATCTCTTTGCCCTACCCCTATACATAGGTCCAGGCTTTGTCATATCTATCCATTCCTCTCCAAGTCTAAACATATACTTTCCCTTTGATGGAGGAATAACTCCACCTATTATCTTAGAAAGAGTGGTTTTTCCTGCTCCACTGGCCCCAACAATACCAAATATTTCCATTTCATATATGTCTAAAGAAACTCCACTTACGGCATGCACCACTCCCCTTTCAACAGAGCAATAATTCTTTTCTATATTTTCCAAAAGAATCTGCTTTTCCTTTGCATCTACCTTTTCAAATTTTTTGAATTCCTTTACAGATGCCATAAATTCATTTACAATATCGCCACTATCTCCAATTTTCTTGATTCTTCCATTTTCCAACCAGATGGCCCTTTTTGAAAGTTGGGCTATTACCTCGGCCCAGTGGGAAGTTATTATCATACTTATATTTTTTTCAACAATGGTTTTTTTTAAGGCTTCATGGACTATTTTGGCAGTCTTAGGATCCAATGTTCCAGTGGGCTCATCAGCCAGGAATATTATTGGTTTTTTTGCAATCTGTCTTGCAAGAACTACTCTCTGCTTTTCTCCTCCACTCAAATCCCTTGCAATATGAGTAATTCTATGCTCCAATTTTACCATTTTTATTAACTTTATTGCAAGTTCCGTTGCTTCATTTCCCTCAAATCCTGCCGAATGTAGTGATTCCAATATATTCTCAATTACACTTTTTTCTCCATATAATGCAAAGGTCCTTTGCAACATAATGGCAATCTTCTTTTTTAAATCATGGGTATTTTCATCGGCATTCCAGAAATCTATGGAGGTTTTGTGAAGGGTCCCCTTCCCACAAATACTACACTTTTGGCCATCCTTTGATGGAATCTCTATCTCCCCACAATTATCACATTTTGAAATATGATATATTACACTTCCCTCAGTAGGCTCATATCCTTCCATACCCCTTAACATATGGAGTAAAACTGATTTACCTGCTCCACTTCTTCCCAAAATACCCAATACCTCTCCTTCCTCAAGAGTGAAGTTAATGTCCTCTAAAACTACATTATCTCCAAATTTTTTTGAAACATTTTTAACTTCCAAAAGTATCATACCACATCACCAACTGATACAATTTTAATAAATTTTAAGTGATAATATCTAATATCTATTAAAAACTTTATTAATTTTTTAATTTTCATTATTTAATTATTTTTAATTTTTTAACTGTTTTATTTTTTATATTCTTATATCCTTTATTAATTTTTTATTTATTATATTGATTATCACATTCTCTTCTGTAGGTTCCCCCTTCTATCTTTAATATTCTACCATTTATTAAAAAATCACTTATTTTAGCCCTGGCAGATTTTAGGATGTTCCAAAAGACCCTTCTTGATACCCCCATTGCCATGGCTCCTTCCTCTTGAGAATATCCTAAATAATCCACAAGTCTTATGGACTCCAATTCTTCCAAAGTTAAATTTAAAATATTGTCCTCACTGCCCTGATTAATTAGGTCATTATTTATTTCATCTATCGGCATAAAAACCTTTATTTTTGGTTCCTCAGATATTATTCTTGGGATCCTTGGACGCCCCCTTCTCCTTCTAAATCTCATAGTTATCCCACATTAATCTACAATATTTACCTCTACGCTGTTAATGGGTACCTCTAAAATAGTGTACCTATCATATCCTAACCTCTCTCGTATGTATTTTTTTATTAGGGTTAGTTTCTTTTCACTCACTACAGTTCCTATCATTACAGCATTTCGAGATATATCATTTATTATCTTTACAGCCTTTTCAGGATTTTCATCTATTAAAAAACCCTTCCAATCTTGAGGAGATAATCCCCTATACTCCATCAAAAAGAATCCAGAAATACCCCCCTCAGATAGGGCATTAATGGCTTTTCCAACATTTTCAGTTTCAACGAAGATATAAAGTAATACTTTCATAATTTTCCTCCATTTATACGCTTATGGGTAAATATCTACATAATATGTTATATATAATTTAATATATCAACAATAATAGAGTATCAATAAATAATTTTAATACCTTCATTTACTATTTCAAATTTAATTTTTAGCCCTTCCTCAATATGTCTATGTTTTTCCAATATGATCTCTCTTTTTCTATTTATTTTTTCCATTCTAATTATGATTTTACTCCAATATTCCAATAATCGTCCTCCCACTGCCTTAAACCCATTTGGTGTATCGCTAACTTGATTGGTAATCAATATTGCCACATTCTTTTTTTTAGCAAGGTTTAACAATGTAAGAATCTGCTTCCCAAGGAGTCTATTGAGACGGGTATTTTCATAAACATCATCGGAAAGTTCCAATCTATACAGTGAAGTGATTCCATCAATAATAACCAATCCTAAATTGTCAATATTAAAAAGTTTTTCAAGTACTTTTAATTGATCTTCAAAACTTTCAGGCTCATAAATTATTAAATTTTTTAGGACTCTATCAGTATCACTTCCAGATATTTGTTTTATTCTTTCATAGGATAATCCCCCCTCAGTATCAATATACACTACTTTAAAACCCTTTTTTATAAAATTGGTCCCAGAAATAATGGCAATATTGGTTTTTCCCACGCCAGGGGGTCCATAAATCTGAGTTATTGTTTTTTTTTCAATATTTCCTTTAAGCAATTCTGATAACATATCATCACTTATAATATTTATGTACATAATAACGATTCTATTTAATTAAAATACTTTTTATATTTTTTATGTATATTTTCTATGTATATTTTTTTAAGTTATGAGTGGTTAAAAAAACAAAATAATTTAATAAAAATATTAATAAAAATAAAAATTTTATAATTTGTTTATATTATCTATTCAAAAATCTAAATTTCAAATCTATAGTCCAATATAAATAATACGATATACATAAAGAATATAGAATAATAAACAGATGCTTTAAGTGCCTCTATTTTAACCAGATGAAATTATAACGCCCCTCCTATAAAGACTTTCTCCTGTCCTCCTTAGTGCTTAGAATCATCTTAGGAGTAAGGATGGGATTTTTAAT
>DQSV01000096.1 GCA_015663075.1 Methanothermococcus okinawensis
ATATGCCATAGTTCTTAACCTATTGAGGGCCACATCTGGATTCATAACTATTGTAGTGGAGTTTCTTATACTACCTTCAAGTTTATGGGCTTCATCACAGATTATTATTTGGGTTTTCCTATTTACATCGATTTCCTCCTTTATATGATAAAATATACTATTGTTCATAACCACAATATCTGCATCTAAACATTTTATTTTGGATTTTTGATAATCACAGATACAGAATGGACAGTAATATCTTATATTTTCTCCAACCTTTATGACCTCTTTTTTTGTCCCACATATACATTTAGATTTTTTATTTGGCCTATGTGGGCATTTTTTATTTAATTTACAGAATAATCCATCTGCTTTACTCCCCTTTGATTTACAAAAAAAGTTATTTTTGCCAATAATAAATGATACTTTTAAATTATGTTTCAATGAACTTAATTCTTCAAAGATTCTTTCCTGCTGGTCTATAGTTTCAGTAAGTATTATAATTCTTTTATTTTTCCTTTCTGCAAAGTACATTGCTGGTATTAAATAGGATAGGGTTTTTCCCACTCCAGTTGGAGCCTCAATTATTAAATTTTTCTTCTGGCTTATGCTGTTAAAAATTCCATCCATCATTTTTATTTGCTGGGGCCGTATGTTATGGTATGGAAATTTGTTTTTACAAAATTCTTTAAATTCATATAGTAATTTATTATCCATTGGACCACCAAAATAATATTTTAGTGATATTACAAAGATACTATTATTTTGATAATAAAAAAATAATAAATAAAATAGAACGATAGAATAGAAAATTGGATAATATAATACAATACATAGAAAATACAATATCTCTAAAATTAACATGAGATACAACAACGTTTAATATTTATAAAATATCATAAACTCTCTAACCATTTTTGAATAAATTAAAGGAGGAATTTATGAAAATCCTTCATTTTATTCTTTTTTAGGTGATTTATTCTATTTTAATAAAATATATATACCTTATTGAAATAATAATTGTATAATTATATATCAATATAGTACATTTAGGTGAGATCATGGTTTCAAAATATGTAGTTAGAGATATTATGTCTAGGGGTATTTTTGAGATATCATTGGATACAAGTATATCCGAGGCTGCCAAAATAATGGGCGATAATAATATATCATCCTTGGTAGTTTCCGATGATGATGGTATCTATTGGGGAATTCTTACTTCCACAGACATTTTAAAACACTATACTGAAAACCTAGATGAATTAAAGGCAAAAGATATAATGGTTTCCAAATTGATTACCGTTGAACCCCTTGCACCATTGGAGAAGGCTGCTGCAATCATGGCTGAACATAAAATACACCATCTTTATGTATTATCTGAACTTAGGGAGGATAAAATAATTGGTGTAATTAGTTCAAATGACCTTATAAAGGCTCTTCAAAATAGATAAAATATATAATAATCGTTAATTTTTTAAAAAATAAATAAAAACAAATAATATATATGTACTTAATAAAAAAAATAAAAAAATGCCGTAAGAATTAAAAATAATTAAAAAAAATACTTAAATTAAGAAATAATAATATTTATGGTGAAATAGTGAGCAAAGTTAGAGATATAAACTTAGCGCCTGAAGGAGAATTAAAAATGGAATGGGCCAAAGTGCACATGCCTGTGTTAAATTTAATAAGGGAGGAGTTTAGGGCAGAAAAGCCATTTAACGGTATTACGATAGGTATGGCCCTACATCTTGAGGCTAAAACAGCAATATTGGCTGAAACACTAATGGAGGGAGGGGCCAAAATAGTCATTACTGGATGTAATCCACTGTCAACTCAGGATGATGTGGCGGCTGCCTGTGTAAAAAAGGGAATGAATGTGTATGCCTGGAGAGGAGAAACCAACGAGGAATACTACGAGAATTTAAATAAAGTTTTGGATTACAACCCAGATATTGTAATAGATGATGGAGCCGATTTAATATTTTTATTGCACACTAAGAGAAGGGAACTCCTTGATAATATAATGGGAGGATGTGAAGAAACTACAACTGGAGTAATAAGATTAAAGGCAATGGCTGAAGAAGGGGCCCTTAAATTCCCAGTGATGAATGTAAATAATGCCTATACAAAGTATCTCTTTGATAATAGATATGGAACTGGACAAAGTGCCATAGATGGTATTTTAAGAACAACCAATCTTTTAATTGCTGGAAAAAATGTGGTGGTGGCTGGATATGGATGGTGTGGTAGAGGAGTGGCCATGAGGGCATCTGGAATGGGAGCAAGTGTAATAGTAACAGAGGTAAATCCCATAAGGGCCTTGGAAGCCAGAATGGATGGATTTAGAGTAATGAAAATGGAGGATGCTGCCAAAGTAGGTGATATATTTATTACCACAACAGGATGTAAAGATGTAATACGTGCAGAGCATATGTTGGTTATGAAGGATGGAGCAATACTTGCAAATGCAGGGCACTTTGACAATGAGATAAATAAAGAGGATTTATTAAGTATTTCCAAGGATCATAAAGTTGTTAGGTTTAATATTGAGGAATATAATTTAGGAAATAAAAAATTATATCTTCTTGGAGAGGGGAGATTAGTTAATTTAGCATGTGGAGACGGCCATCCCTGTGAGGTTATGGACTTGAGTTTTGCAAATCAGGCCCTCAGTGCCAAGTATATAAAGGACAATCATGAAAACTTAGAGAATAGAGTATATAATATCCCCTATGAGCAGGACTTAAAAATAGCTTCATTGAAATTGAAGTCCATGGATGTTGAAATTGATGAACTTACCTTAGAGCAGAGAAAATACCTAAGTGATTGGAGGGAAGGTACTTAATATTATTTGTATTATTATTAATGGTTTATTTTTGATACTATTTTCTTTTTTTATGTCCTAATAGTACATATTTTGCAACCTCAATTACAACATCCAATATTTTTTTTGTGGTTATATGGGAAAATGCATCGGCATGGTACTCAATATCTATATATTCCTCAATGATTTTGGCATTCTTTTTTGCTAGTTGGATGGCAATTAAATGCTCTACACTATAGCCCTCACCGTAATATATGTTCCTTAAAAATTTACTTTTAATGATCCTAAACCCACATTGAATATCCCTAAAGAAGTATATTTTACCAACATATATTGAGATAATTAGGGACATTATAATACTAGCCAAATAGTTGGATAACCGCCTATGAAATGGTATGGAGGAATATTTTCTTATACCAAAGATGGCATCTCCATTGTGCTTCTTTAATCTTTCAAACATCTTAGGAATATCCTTTGGTTTATGCTGATAGTCTCCATCCATATATACTATATATTCATAATTTAATTTTAATGCCAATTCTGTCCCATCCCTAATGGCCTTTGATTTTCCCTCATTTTTATCTTTAAATAGTGTGTATATTTTATTTTTAATGGATGAATTTTTCATATAGTTTTTAATAATTTCCTTGGTATTATCACTACTTCCATCATCCACTATTATTACATCTACAGGTATATTTTTTAAATCATTTAAAACCCTTAATATATTCTTTTCTTCATTATAAGTTGGTATTATTACAATAGATTTATTCATAATATATCCTCAAGATTATATAATACATAATAAAAAATTATTAAAAATTTTTGAATGTATAATTATTTATGAAAAAAATTAAAGGCAATATAAAATTCATTTATCTTAAATATAAATTATTATACTAAGGATAAAAAATGAATAGAGAAAATAAATAGATAAATAGAAAAGAAAAGAAATTTAAAAAGGGATTTATAATATACAGACATTTAAAAGGAGATTATAAGAAGATGACGCCTATAAAAAGATATAATGGTCTCTGAAGGATTACTCATAGATACATCTCTATAATATAATAGGTGTTAAAAGGTAGCAGGCCCAATGGAGGTTATAATACAAAGGCACTGTATCTAAGAAATCCAATTGAAAGAAAGATAAAGAGATGCTGGAAGAGGTTCCCATACAATTTCCTTTAATTTATTCAGAGGTAGTTGGGAGCATATATGATATTATATAATTCTTAGAGATTGTTAACTTAACGGCCCTATTGTCCCACATCTAATAAAAAATTAAACCCCATAAAAATAAATCCTTGGATAATTTATAAATTTTTTAGAGTTATTCAAGGAGATATTATGCAATTATCTTTGTGTTTTTTCTATTTTTGGATTTCCCTGTCTCTGTGGAAAAAAATGGATGATTTAATTGTAATTCATCCTCTAAAAACTTTATTTGGTCTTTAAGTATTTTTATATCCCTTTTGTTATTGTATTCCTTAAGGATCCCACCACATTGGGGGCATCTAAATCCATAATCCATGGCCTCTTCAAAGATATATTTAATTTCACACTTTGGACAGTAAAAGAACATATTATCTTCTTCAACTACTAACTGCTCTTTAAGTCTTTTAAGCATATTCTGGGCCTTTCTCTTTACCACGCCAGGTAATTTGTCCAGGGCTGGTTTCCAGGTATAGGTGTACCAATTAGTTTCTTCGTCCTTTTCCCTATCATAATTTACAAGTCTTGCATCATAAAGTTTATAGAGTAATTTCCTTACAGTGTTTAACTTCAAATTTAGATGTCGTGAAATTTCATCATCAGTGGCCTCCACTAGATCAATTAATACCATTAATACATCAAAACCATTAATATCATCATCCAGTATTTCCAACAACACCTGTTGAACCAAAGGATTGTCTAGTATTGTGTATATCTCTTCCTTATTTAACGCCATAGAATCACCATCTTTGAAATATCATGGGTTATTTTCCTTATTTCTTGAATGTTTTTTCCAATTATTGTAGTTAATGGCTCGCCCTTTTCAATTATGGCACTATATTTGGGAACATCAAAAATATTACTTCTCTCATATATTGGAGATTAATCTCTCCTCTGCAAATAATATTTTTTTAATATACTGTGTTTTTAATGTTATTATATTATTATGATTATAGTTATTACGACGGTTTTATGTTTATTATAATAATTATTGTTTTTATTTTCAATAATGCACTTTACAAGATTTTTATTTGAAGACATCTCTAAAGTCTCAAAGGTGCCCAATATATGAGGATTGATCTCTATAGCCATGGGATGTCCATCCTTTATCATAAAGTCAATACCATTCATACCCTCTAAATTAAAATAATCTATTACTTCATTGAATAAATTTATAGTATTTTTAATATTATTTAATTCTCTAAATTTTATAGGGGATAATATTTCCAATATATGTATTATTCATGATTATTTGCTTATTAAATGCTATAAATTCCCCATTAATGTATGCTGCACTGAAACTATCGGAGTTTATAAATTCTTGAATTAGTACAGGATATTTTAAATTTTTTAGCAAATCAAATGGTGTGTCATTAGTATTATTTAAAGTTATGCCAACCACAAGTATTTTCATATAATCTCTAATTATGACAATGGTCATTAATATGATAATGTAATATATTTATAAGAAAGAATTTAAAATAAAAATAAGTTTATTATTAACAAAATAGCCCATATAAGAAAATATTTTTAAAATGGATAAAATAAAGGCTAAAATGAATGAGACAAATATTATTATTACTCCCTTATAAAATTATCTAATATTCCATATAAATATGCTATTTTAATAATTTTAAAATCTATTAATTTATCTAATGACTCCATAAAATGGATCTGTTGAAGGATGTATCTCTACAAAATCCCTATAAATATCAACACCCTTTAAGTACTGGGCAAAGTATGGTATTATTTCTATTGAAGGAGTCATGGAAATTGCTCCCACTATTTTATTATTCTCGTAATATAATTTATTCATGCCAATATGATTTGAGACTCTAAAAAAGGTGCCCCTTCCTACAGTATTTGGAAATGTTATAGAATTATCAGTTTGTCTTCCAACATAG
>DQSV01000005.1 GCA_015663075.1 Methanothermococcus okinawensis
AGCAATCCAGAGGAGAGGGCCAAAGCCATTGTTGAAGCAACCCATAACTACGATAAACCAGAGGTCATAAGTGAAGTTAGTAAAAACCTTGGTGAGGCCATGGTAGGTATTAACATTGAAGATATTCCTGAAAAGGATCTTTTAGCCAAAAGGGGAGACTAATGTGCAATATTTATTTTAATTATTTATTTAGATTTTATTTGGTCATAAGTAAAATTATGTATATTAAAGATACAACAATGCCTTAATTCCTATAAGAATCTCAATAAAAAAATAATTATTATTTAAAAAAAATAGAATATAAAAGTTATTTTATGCTAAGTGGATACGTTCGATAAATATAATTTAGATTCTCTTTAATTTTTCCCTACCTGCTTTTTTTATAGCATCTCGCATATCCTTTATTTTATCTGGATCATCCTCTATAAGAGTTCCTGTTACAATGGCATCTGCCCCACTTAAAACCTTTTGATAGGCTACCTCTGGGGTTCTTATGCCCCCTCCTACAATAATATTTATATTACTCATTTTTTTTGATAGGCCTATTATTTCATCACTTACAGGAAATTCAGCCCCACTTCCAGCCTCCAAGTAGGCCCATCTCATTCCAAAGTATTTTGCAGATAAACAATACATGGCAACTATTTCAGGTTTTCTTTGGGGTATCTCATTCACCTCTCCTACAAAGCCTACAGCCGTTCTTTTAATTGGTTCTATACCTAAGTAAGCCATAGGTATTGCCTCTAAAGAATACCTTTTAATAGTAATTGCCCCCAATGTTGGTGCTAAAGTTGTCCAATAGGTATTACTTGAGTTCATCAGGGACATAAAAAAAACAGCATCTGCATAGGGAGTTAATCCATCTATGTTCCCTGGAAATAAAATAATGGGAATGTCTTTTACTGATTCCTTAATTTCTCTAGTTATTTCATCTAAATTAGTTATGCCAATACTACCCCCTATTATTATGGCATCGGCATAATCCTTTCCTTTATTTACTATTTCTTTAATATTTTTTTCCCCTGGATCCACAAGTATAAAGTAAAGTGCCCCTTCTTTCTTTAAGGTATTATTTAATCTTTTTTCAACTTTTCCAATGGATATGGGTATACTATTTACCATTATTACACCAAAAAAATATGATTCATTTTTTATATTTTGTTATGGTCAAACGTATAACCTTTTAAAATATGATCTCTTACTTAATAGAGTATAAAAAAGGATGAAATAATAAAGAGATACTTAGGTTCCTATATTAATTGTATATCTTTTATAATATATATCAGTAATCCTTATTTTATTAATATAATTCCTATCTTTCAATTATTGTCTCCTTAATGGCCATTCCAAAGTGTCGAGCATTTTCATCAAATTTTATTAATACTCTATCTCCCTCCTTTAAATCCACTACAGATATTGGTTTTCCTTCCTCTCCAACTAATCTTATGGTTTCGGCATTTTGCAAAATTGTCCTTAATACATCCCCTTTATATTCTGCCTCAATAAGCATTAAGGGCCTTTTTTCTATCTTTACTCTGCCAACAATACCCTCCCTTGTTGCTCCTGTCTTATTTACTATCATTACTTTATCTCCTGCCTTTAATTCACTTAAATATCTTGTCTTATTCCCAGGGCAAAGTATATAGGCATGAACTGGACCAGCATTTACCCTAAAGGGCCTTGTAGCAACATAGGGATTTTCCACAGTTTCAGCATGAACCAAAAACAACCCCCTTGAATAGGAACCAATTAACATCCCCTCTCCCTCCTCCATAATGGAACAGGTATCTATACAAACCCTATCGCCACTGCCAATGGGCTCTATCTTTTTTATTATGGCATAATCTAAATTTAATTTTTCAGAGTTTATACTCTCTATAAGTTTTGAAAATTCCTTAATATCATTCCTACTATGAGGGCGTAATAAAACCCCATCTACTCCCTTTTCAAGTATTTCATAGGCAGTTTTTCCTTCATCTACATTATCTACCACAGATACAATTTTTACATTTTCATTAAATAACTCTGCAATGAGGTTTTCCAATGGGATTATAGTCCAATCCTTTCCCTCTAAGATAATATAATCCACATAATCATATTTACTTATCTTGGCAGCATATTCTTCATCTTCTTTGCTCTCTATGGTGATATATACTCCTGTTTCCTTTCCAGATTTCTTTGCATTTAATAATATGTCCAAATCATCTCCTTTATCTATAACTACAATATCTCCTTTTATATTATTAGATATAATCTTTATATTACCTAATTCTCTAACCTTTTCAATATCCTCCTTTGGTATCATAACTGTGGAAAGAGAATTTTCAAGGGCATCCTTTACAACTTCCTTTCTATCTTCCCAATTTTCATTATTTACAAATATCCATCCGAATTTCATATTGTATCCATCTCCATTTTTTTATTTTTGTTATTTTTAAATTTTATTATTTTTAAATTATTTCATTAAAATTTTGTATATTATTTATTTTTTATTATATTTTATTTATTATTTTTAATTTTATTTATTTTATTATTTTTTATTAAATATCTATAATAAATTACAGTGGCGTTTTTTCATTTCCTCCTCAGTTATGCCCAATCTCTTCATTAATAGATATATAATGCCATCTAAAAATATAAATGCAAGTTCCTCAAAGAGAGTGCCCATTGGAAAATATTCCTCATTATGAGTTTTAATATGTATATAAATATCAGATAACCTTTCAACTTCGCTATTCCTACTACATCCAATGGATATTATTTTAAAATCGTTTCCACTATTTTTAAGTTCCTTTACCCTCTTTAACATATTTACAACTGAATATGTATTGCCACTTCCAGATATAATTATCAAAATATCTCCATCCTCCATGGAGGGAGAGTTTGGCTCCCCTACAAAATAAACATTAAATCCCAAATGCATTAATCTCATTGTAAAGGCTTTAGCAACATAACCACTTCTTCCAATGCCATATACAAATATTTTGGATTTTTTATTTTTGGAGGAGGTTATTTCATCCACTAATAAACTTATTTTACTACTATCAATATCTTTTAATTTCTCTAAATTTCTGATAACTCCCTCAAAATAGGTATGGAGCAAAATCCCACCCCAATTTTATTTACATATTTTATCTGAAATTATTTATTACTTTTATTATCTCTAAAAATATCCTCCTCCTTTGGTCTAATTAAATCCTTTCCTTTGCCTTCTGTAAAGGGAACAGGGGCTCCTCTTATTATTACAATGGGTATTCCTTCATTAGACTGACCCATTAATACTGATGCTGCTGCTGCCAATTCATCTCCAATGGCAACCTCTGTACTTTTAAGGGGCCTATTAAATAAATCATTCTCCCCTTTCCTATCCCATATGGCACATACTCCACTAACTCCTATTGCTACTCCACAGGAACCCCTTCTAAAGGGTCGCCCCATACTATCATTTATTATTACCCCTATTTTTATTCCAATTTTTTTCTCTATCATACTTCTAAGTAGGGATGCACTCTTATCAGGATCCTCTGGAAGGGGTTTTATGGCATCCTTAACATTACTCTCATCCACTCCACTGTTGGCACATACAATTCCATGCTTAGTTTCTGTAATAATAAATTTATCCCCTATTTTTAATATCTCTTTGGATTGATCCAATATCACCTGTAAAACTTCAGGGGATTTATCCAATTTTTCTGCTAATTCATGGGCCAAAGGCGTTGGTTTAACATCCTCTTTTTTTATTATATTTCTCTCAAGTTTTGAGATTATTGTTTCGGCTATTACTATTATATCTCCATTTTTTAGAGGATAAGAAGATAGTAAGTCCGCTAGGTATTTTATCCCTAAGTTATTTTCTTCGGGTATTATTGGTATTTCAAGACCAATGAGTTCCATTTTTCTTTTTTCCATTATGTGGTTTAACATGGTAATCCCATAAAATTAATATATATATTAAAAATAAATTGAATCAATAAAAATTTAAAACATAAAAGTTATTATAATAAATTAAACTTATTTAGGTATTAAAGTAACACTATTATTATATTATTGCTCTATTACATTTTTATTTATGCTGTATATTATATTATCCTTTTAATATTATTTACCATTGTGTGATATTATGGAAATTAAAGAATTAATGAATTTAATTTTAGATGGATACTGTGGAGAGGATAAAAAATATAAAAGGATAGTATATTTTATATCCAACTTCACAAGTGCAATAGTATTTTTTATAATCCATCTAATATATAATTACTACAGTGGTATTGTTGCATTAATGTTTATATCCATTTTAATCATTCTATTGGGGGCCATATTAATAATAAGACGGAGAAAATTAGGTATAGATACATATAGTTACTTTAATAAATTTATGAGTGAAATAGTGTGTTATGGGTTGGTATGTATTGTAATATCCTCAATATCAGTATTTTTTATATACCCTTCTCTTTTAGGAGTTTTTATAGGTTCTATCTATGGTTTATTAATGACTGTTGAAGGGGTGCTTTTTAAATCCTTTATTCGAAAGTTTGGAGGACTACTTTTAATATTTTCCACGTTAATTATGATAATATATTTAGATTACCAGTTTTTAATATTGGGTATTGTACAGATGATTATTGCAATATTAAATTTATTGAATATTGAGAAATAATTAAATTTTTTTACATTTATTTATTTTTTTATTTAATTAAGGGGTATTATGGACAATATATTTAATTCAGAGGTGAGAGTTAAAATTTTAGCATTACTTTATGGAATGGAGTACTGTGAATACAACTACATTTTAAAAAAACTTGATACCACACATGGAAATCTATGGTCTCATTTAAAAAAACTTGAAAAGGAAGATTATATTGAAATAAATAAGTATCCCTTAAAAAAAGGAGTAAGGACAGTAATTAAAATTACCAATAAGGGTTCAAAGAAGTTTAGGGAATATTTAAATGAATTAATGGAACTTTCTAAGAAAAAACCATAGTGGGATATACATAAACATAATAAAAAATAACCAAATAAACAAAAATTTAATACTTATATCATATCTCATTACATAATTCTACATAAAATACTAGTAAATCATGTATAAATCTATTATAGGAATGTGTGATATAAATGCCTAAGGTAGTCCTTGGAGGGACTTTTGATATACTTCATAAAGGCCATAAAAAACTTTTAAAGTATGCCTCACAATTTGGGGAACTTTATATAGGTATAACTTCAGATAAATTTGCTAAAACCTATAAATTTCATGACATAAATCCTTTAAATATTAGGTTGAAGAATTTAAGGGAATACTTAGATAGTTTAAACCTATCCTATCATATAAAGGTAATAGATGACCCCTATGGAGATGCCATAATAAATGATTATGATATTATTGTAGTTACTCCAGAAACAGAGAAAAATGCTAAAAAAATAAATAAAATAAGACTAAAAAATAATTTAAAACCCTTAAAAATAGTAGTTTATGATTATGTACTAAGTGAAGATAAAAAACCCATATCCACAACAAGAATAAGAAAAAAAGAAATTGATGCTAAGGGAATGCTTTTAAAAAAAACTGGTGAATAAATGGATATAATGATAGTAATTGTTTTCTTAATTCTTATTGGCTATCTTTCAAAGTATTTTGGAATATTAAAGGAAAATGATAGAATTGTACTGAATAATATAGTAGTATATATTGCCATGCCCTCAACAATATTTTTAACTATTATGAAAAATGTTTCTCCTGGGGATTTGCCCATTTTTTTAAAGTTGCCATTTTTAATATTTATAATATTTTTTATATGTGGCATTGTAGGATTCATTATAGGAAAACTTCTAAAATTAAATAATCAATCCATAGGGGGGTTAATTTTAGTATGTGCCTTAGGTAATACTGGATTTTTGGGATACCCTATAATATATGGGTTTTATGGAATGGAGGGATTAACAAGGGCAATATTTTGTGATATGGGAAGTGTTTTTGCCAGTTTATTAATAGGAACATATGTTGGTATAACATTTGGAGTAAATAAAAATCATGCTTCCACATCCATATTAAGGGAAATTTTAAAATTCCCTCCATTATTAACAGGTATTTTAAGTATTGTTCTTATATTCTTGGGATTTTCCATAGAGGACTTTCCCAATTATATTATAAATACACTTAACTATTTATCAAATGCTACAATACCCTTAATAATGATATCCCTTGGATTGTCCCTATCTCCAAGTTCTGCAAGATTTGGAGTATTATTTGGTATTATAGCGTTGATTGTTAGAATGGCATTTGCTCCACTGTTAGCAATTGTTTTAACTACTTGTTTCTCTGTTGAGGGCTTGGATAAAAATGTAGTAATAATACAATCAGCAATGCCTTCAGCAATGATGTCCTTGGTATTTTCTTTACTCTATGGATTGGATATTAAACTTGTGGCCTCTGCATGTTTCATAACCACAATTTTATCCTTAATAATATTGCCCATATTGAATATTATAATATTATCCCTTTAGGAATTTATTTAGTTATAAGGACTTATCCTATAGGTTTATAAATACCCAATGTTTATATAATATATTTATTATATTCAACCTATTTCCATTAAGTAATTTTTATTATTTTTATATATTTAAAACACGGTGGAATTTATGGTTTTATTGCTTATTAGGGGAGATAATTACGAGAAAATAAAAAATGCCCTGGCTGATATACATAGGCATGGAAAGCTTACAATACTTGGAAAGCCCAGAATTATGGTTCCAGAGGCTGCAGATGAGATTTTAAAGCATATCTTAGGTACAATTAAAAAACCCTGTAAAAGGGCATGTTTAGTTAAAATTCAAGAAAATGCTCCACAGGCAATAGATAAAATAAGAAAAATTCATCCTCCTGCACATATTATTGTAATAAGTGAAATACATGAGCCATATCCCTATCTCTTAAAGGATTTTCCAAAAATGCCCATACTAAAGGGATATTATAAAAGTAAAACTAATAAAAAGGACAATATTAAGGAAAAAAAGAAATTAAAGAAGAAAGTATAAAAATAAAGTAAAAGATAATGAAAATGGTAAATTGATAGAATATATGACGATAAAAGATTATAAAATAATAAGAATATAAAAATTAAAATGTAATGTAATGTTAAGGACATAAAATATATAATAATTTTAATTATTATTTTATTTTTTTATGGATTCCATTGGAATTAAAGTTTTTATTTATTATAAGTTGCTATCTTTAGGCCTAAATTACCCTATCAAGAAGAGATACGATATTCATTACCTCAATATTTTTTAAATTTTTCCTTTTATTTTCCATATTTTCATTTAAAAATTTGTCCAGGGAGTCCTTTATGTGATACTCACAGAAGGGACATACTGTAATGACATAATCTACATCTGCATTATAGATCATTCTTGCCTTTCTCATACCAATTGCCATGGATATCTCAGGTTTTCCACTTCTAACTCCTCCTCCTGCTCCACAGCACTGATCTGGAATCTCCATTTCAACAAATTTTAATTTGGGTATTTTTTTTAATATTTTTCTTGGTTCCTTATAAACTCCCTGGCCTCTTCTTAAATGGCAGGGGTCATGATAGGTTACTTTAACTTCCAATGGCTTATATTTTAATGGTCCTATAGTATCCAAAACCTGGGTTATGTCCATTACATTAAATTCCCTTTCCTTATAATCATTTTTTAAAGTACTGCCACATCCAGCACACAGTGTAACTACTCCATCAACATCCAATTTATTAAATAATTTAAGATTATGTTTCTTTAATTTTTCTGCAACATCCCTTTGCCCTGTTCTTAGAAGGGGAGATCCACAGCATACTTGATTCTTAGGTATTATGAGGGATATGCCATGGGCATTTAATACCCTTATGGCACTTTTTCCAACTTCCTGTAGCCTATAGTCAATTAAACATCCAGTAAAAAAGGCCAATCTCATTTTTTCCTCTTCTACAATATACTCCTCCATTATGGATTTATCCTCCAATAGTGGTAATTTATCCTTTGTAATTGATCTATTGCCCTTTAAAATGTTCTCTCTAACCACTAAATGGTTATTGATATAATATCCCTTTTTAAAGGACAATTCCCTTAATCTCTCTATGGCATTATGGACAATGTCAATTTCCTTGGGGCATACCTCTACACATTTACCACAGGTTGTGCAGTTGTATAGATTTTCAAAGTAAGCCTCCTTCTCTCTCTCAACCTCATCTCTCGGGTCGAATGCAAATCTTGCAAGTTGCCTTATAATTGTAGGCCCTGGATACTCTGAAAAATTCTTTGCAGGACATTTTGAAAGACAGCATAGACAATCTATACAGTTCCTTACTTTTTTAAATTTTTTAAGGTCATTAGGAGTAATATTTAAATTACCAACATCCATCTTATCCTCATCATATTGAAGATGGTTTTTTATACTCTGTATTTTTTTATAGTAAGGGGATCTATCTATTATAAGATCCTCTATTATATTAAATCCCTCCAATGGTTCCACTATCATGTTATTCTCTACCTTAGTTTTACAGGCAAGTTTTGGCTCATTGTTTATGGTCATGGCACAACTTCCACATTGGCCAGATTTACATGATGCCCTATATTGGATGTTTTCTCCATAATTACAATTTATATAGTTTAGAGCCTCCAATACAGTTATATTATTTGGAACATTATATTTTTTAAGGATTCCATTTCTCTTTATGATTATAGTTATAGATTCCATAATCTCACATTTTAAATTATAGTAAATATAATTAAAAAATAATATAGTAAATATAATTAAAAAATAAAATATAATAAATAAAAATATAAGCAGTAATAATAAGTAGAATAATAAATAATAAAATAAAGGAAAAATTACGATAATACTATTTATGGTATTTATTTAAATATTTTTATGCATCTATTTTATTAAAAAAATATTAAAAAAATAAAATTAAATGATTGATATGAAACTTTTAAAGGGTATTTCAGTTCCAAATCTTTGTGATGCTGGAGCAAAGGTTCTAAAAGGTATTACTCCCATAAATAATAATCAAACTATAATATATGGGGAGGCCCTTACTGTAAAAACCTCCTCTGAGGATTGGGGCACTACTATAAAGGCTATTTCCTATGGCAGGGGTAAGGTAGTAGTTATAAGGTCCGAGGGGGATGAATCTGCTATATGGGGGGGATTGGCCACATTAAATGCAAAGATAAAGGGAGTTATTGCTGTTGTAATAGATGGTTATGTAAGGGATATAGAGGATATTAGAAAAATTAAGTTTCCAGTATTCTCAAAGGGGTATGTACCTAATGCAGGAAATCCCATTGATAGGGGTATTATGAATGTGCCTGTTGTATGTGGAGGATCCACAGTAAATCCAGGGGATATTATTGTTGGAGATTGCAATGGCGTTGTAGTAATAGAGAGGGATAGAGTTGGAGAAATTCTTGAAAGGGTAAAGGATATTAAAAAGAAGGAATCCACTATAAAAAATAGAATAATGAAGGGTATTGATTTAAAGGATATATTGAGACTGGAGTAATCAACATCTATATATTATTTCTCCACAGTTAGAGGGCTTTTCAAAGGGCAATTCTACTTTTTTAAGGGTTTCAATGAATTTAATAACATCCCTATCCTGCAATTTATTGGATTTAATTAGGAAATCATAATGCTCTTCTCCAATGGGTATGAACTCTAAGTTATATTTTTTGGCCACAGTTTCAATCCCTATACCTATGTCTGCCTTTTCCATGGCAATGGCAACTGCAACTGCAGAGTGAGTTTTGGCATCTACTTTATAACCCTTTATTTTCTCTCCATTAATGCCTCTATCTCTTAAAAATTTATCAAATAGTATTCTTGTACCTGAGCCCCTATTTCTATTTATAAACCTGTATTTATCAATATCTTTTAAAATATCTTCCAGGGTTTTTATAGGTAATTTTCTTTTGAACATGAAACCCTGCCTTCTAATATATCCCCTTACAAGAACAGCGTCCTTAACTCCATACTTTTTTAAAAAGGGAATGTTATATTCTCCATCATCTCCAAGTAAGTGTATCCCTGCAATATCAGCCTCCCCTCTTTTTATCCCTAATAATCCACCAATAGATCCTACGTTGATGGTTTTTGCAAAGAGGTTCCCTTCCTTAAGTATTGTATCTATACCTATACAATGGCTACCAATGATATTAAGTCCAAATTTTACATTTCCAAATAGATATACCTGGACATTTTCATCCTCCAATATTTCCTTATTCTCCTCTATTACTATATATCCATCACTATGAGTTAAAGAAGTAATGGCTCCACTGCCCTTTGTAATTGGATATACTATATACCCATTAGGACCCTTAACAACAGATACAGGGAGATACTCTGTTCTTCCTTTTGCAGATAAATATCTAATTGGGAAATGTCCCTTTATGGTTTTTTCATCCTCATTAAAAAGTACATTGAATATAGTTAAGCAGGATGTAGGATACCCTGGAAGACCAATAACCAATTTGGGAGTATTAGAACTGGAGTTGGAATTAGAATTAAAATTAGGATTACTTGGATCTATGGTACTTATTATAGTTGGTTTTCCTGGTTTTATTTTCATCCCATGGATATGGATTTTTCCTCCAAGTTTCTCTATCACCTTAACAGTTAAATCACCTACTCCCGCTGAAGTTCCCCCACTTAAAAGTATAATATCGTTGTTGTCTTCAATGGCTTTTTTAATTGCCTCTATAAGATACTCCTCTTTATCTCTAATAATTCCATAGAATTTGAAGTCCCATCCCTTCTCCTTTATGGAACCTGCCAATGTGTGGGTATTAACATCATATATTTTATAGTCCATTAGGGGCTCTCCTGGGGAGATTAATTCATTTCCAGTGGATATCAATGCAACCTTTAATTTCCTTTTAACCCTTACCCTGTGCCTACCCATGGCCCCCAAGGCCCCAATATCCCGGGGAGATAGAAGGGTATTCCTTCTCAGTACAAGTTCACCTGCCATAATATCGCTACCACAGTATTGAATATTCTCATGAGGAGCCACTCCCTTATATATTTTTACAGTATCTCTCTTTTTTTCACTGTATTCAACCATAACAACAGCATCACATCCCTTTGGTATGGGAGCCCCAGTTGCTATCTCTACAGTTTCCCCATTTTTAATTTCAATATTTGGAGTATCTCCTGCCCTTATACTTCCCAAGATTTTTAATGTTATGGGATTGTCCTCTTCAGCCCTATATGTATCCTCAGATTTCACAGCATAACCATCCATTAAGGATCTATCAAAGGAGGGTACATCTATGTCTGAAATAATATCCTCTGCCAAGATTCTATTTACAGCATCAAATAAATCAACTTCCTCCCATCCAAAGGAATCAATGATTTTTTTAACTATCTCCTTTCCATGCTCTATGGTTGAAAGCTTTAAGTATCTTTTAATAATACCACCCCATTTTTTATTTAATAAGAAATAATTAATAAAAAAATAATAAAAATTTTGTTTTATTTATACTTAATCCCTTAGACCAGTTATTCTTATTCCACTACCCTTTAATTTGTATTTTATATTTAATCCTATTAAAAGGGGAGTTATCTGTTCAACATATCTGGACATTTCCAAACTTCCACAATCTATTCCTCTACACCCATCTATATCCATTATAAGATTGATAATTACCTTTTTAGATTCTTCATCATCTCCACAAACCAATATATCACAATCTACAGGACTCTCAATGCATTCCAATTCCTTTGAGCATACATTTTGAAATGCACTAACAACCTTAGATTCCTTTAAATAATCTTGTATCATTTCAGCCACTGAACCCTGTGGGGGTAATATAACCCTTGTAGGTTTATCCCCAATTGCAGTTGCCAGTGGAACCCCAATGGATACAACAATTTTGTTTTTTAATTCCTCTCTTATATTTATCAGAGTAGATAATATATGCTGATAAGGTAGGGATACAATAATTACATCTCCTTCCCTTGAGGCCGTTCTATTATCCAAACCAATTATATTTTTATATTCAATGCCCTTTGAAGATAGTATTTTTTTTATACTCTCCACGGCCTTTTCAGCCTTTTCCTTTTTTCTTGAACCTATGATAATATCATGATTTTTGGCAAACCTAAGGGCCAATCCAAAACCTTGATCTCCAGTGCCTCCCAATATAGATATTTTCATTATATCACCAAAGTAATAATTTAATATATTTAATATTAATTAATATTAATTTAAATTAAATATTGGAAAGGATTTTTTTAGCAAAGTCTCTACTTTTAATAGCATCCCTTAAATTCTTGGATTCAAAGGATAGGATACCATTGTAATTTATCTCCTTTAATTCTTTAAATACATTAATAAAGTTTATATTCCCCTCTCCAAGTTTTAGATGTTCATCCTCCTTTCCATGGTTATCATGACAATGTACATGTATAATTCCCTCTCCAACTTTATTTAATTGATAAATATACTCCTCTAAGGATTTACAGGAGGATGTGGAACTTGAAATAGCAGTATTTCCATGACCAATATCCAAGGTAATCCCTAAGTATTTGGATTTTATATCCTTCACCATTTCCTTTAAATCCTCTGAGGTTATCCCTAAAACTCCAGGATAATTGGGCATATTTTCCAAGCCTATCATAATCCCATAATCCTCGGCTACCTCAACAATTTCATTTAATGTTGAAAAATTGTTATCCAATATCTCATCCCTATAATTTGACCATAGTACAGGTATATATCCAGGATGTACTGTAACAACCCTTCCATCAAGTTCAAAGGCCCCCTCTATTGCCTCGGTAATACATTTAATAGTTAGTTTTCTCACTTTAATGTTCATTGAAGCAGGGTTTAAATCAGAAAAGGGAGCATGTACTACAATATCTACATCATAGGTATTTTTTAATTCCATAAGATATTTAACATTCTTAGGGTTTAATTGATGGTGGCCCTCACATACAATTTCCCAACAATCAAAATGACTTTCAGCAATTTTTTCCATGGAGGATTGTAGGGGTTCAGGTAGGAATACTAGGGAGGATACTCCAAAATCCATTATATCATAACCTCTTTTTTTATTTAAAAGATATATATGGGATTATAAGACTATAAGATTATATACCTTACTCCCCATCAAAAATGACATATAACAAATAACCTATATAAAGATTATGAACATATGGAAAAAAATATATTAAAGAGACTGCAGAAAAGAGAATTAATAAGTAATTTTAATTTTTAATTATTTTTTTATATCGTAGATATATGGTTTAAGAGATTATGTTCTCAACAATAATTATTTTTAAATATTATTTATTATTTTTTAATTGACTATATCTTTAAGTATATCTAAGAATCTCTCATCCTCTTCAAAGGTCCCAATTGACACTCTTATATATTCACCCTCCAAGCCTTCAAAGGATTTACAATCCCTTACAATTATCCCTCTTTTTAAAAGTTCCTCGCAGAACTCCTCAGAGGTCATGCCATTTTTAATTTCTACTAGTAAGTAGTTAGCCTCAGAGGGATATACCCTTAATTCCTTAAACTTTCTTAATCCATTGTAAAGTATTTCTCTACTTTTTATTCCATTTTCTCTTGAATATTCAAAAAACTCCTTATCCCTCAGTGCCACTATGGCACAGATCTGGCTCAATCTTGTCAAACTAAATACTGGCTTTACCCTCATCATATAATCTATTGTATTTTTATTGGTAATTCCATATCCCACCCTAACGCCTGCTAACCCAAATATTTTTGAAAAGGTTCTTAAAATTAAAAGATTGTCATATTCCAAGGACCATTCTGTTAAATCATATTCCTCCTTAGAGTATTCTATATAAGCATGATCCACTACTACCAATGCCTCTGTGGCCTCTAAGATTTTTTTAATATCTTTGTTATCAATTATATTTCCTGTAGGGTTATTTGGAGTACATAGGAATATTATTTTGGTTCTTTCTGATATATTGTTTAAAATACTATCTACATCCAATTTAAAATTCTTTTTTTTATCATATTTTCCATACTTTATATTGGCTCCATGTATTAGTGCCGATATTCTATATTGGGTAAATGTAGGTATTGGAATTATTACCTCATCCCCTTTCTCTATAAAGGTTCTCATCATCGTATCAATTATTTCATCGGCTCCATCTCCTCCCACAATTATATTATTCATTGGAATATTGGTAAATTCACTTAATTCCTTCATAAGTACTGGATTTACTGGTTCTGGATATTGATGTAGATTTTTAATTTCCTTTAATATTTCCCCCTCTATCCTTTTTGAACATCCCCAGGGGTTTTCATTTGAGCCCAATTTTATAATATCCTTTGGTTTTATATTGTATTTTCTCATTATTTCTTCCTTAGATTTCCCAGGCATGTATGGTTTAAAGGATATTACTCTCTCCCTTACTATGTTATTTATCACAGAATCACCTTTTTTATTATTGTTTATTATTGTTTATTTTATAGGGAATATATAACTAATAACCCTACAATACCTATTATTCACTTATTCTGTTCCCTACCATTATGTGTTTTAATGGGTTTGTTATTTCTTTTTCATGTATTTTTCTATGGACACATAACATTTATATGGGCATTTTAATATATACCATTTTTTAATTATAATTAAAATTAATAAAGATATAATATTACTAATAATATCAAAAATGCAACCTATTGATTAGGAGATATTATGAAAATATTAATATCCGTATGTGGTGAAGGATTTGGACATACCACCAGGTGCCTTGCCATGGGGGAAGAACTTTCAAAAGAGCATGATATTAAGTATATGGCCTATGGAAAGAGTTTGGATTTTATAAAAAAATGCAACTATGATACTTATGAAACATATCCTGAAATTAAACTACATGGACAGGATGGTAAGTTTGATATTAAAAAGAGCATATTTAACAATAAAAACAATCCTACAAAGGCTGTTAAAAGAGAATTGGAATCAATAAAAAAATATAAACCTGATTTAATAATATCAGATTGTAAATATAGTACAGTTGTGGTTGCAAAGTTATTAAAAATACCCTTTTATATCATCACAAATCAGAACTATATTAAAACAGATAAAAAAAGAAGATTTATTGTTCATCCTATTATAAGATTGTTGAATGTAGTAAATAAACAGGCAGAAGGGGTCATTATACCTGATTTGCCAATGCCTTATACCGTATGTGAATATAACTTAACAATGTTAGATAATTTATCCTTTATTGGTCCATTGGTTAGATATAACTTGAAGGGTTATGAATATAGGCAGGGAGATTATATATTAAGTATAATTGGAGGGTTTGAATACAGGTATAGAATTTTAGAATTATTAAACAATATTTCCAAAAAGCGAGATATAAAAGTAAAAATGGTATGTGGGAGTTATGAAGTGGCAGAGAGGATAAATAAAATAAAATCTCCCAACGTTGAAGTTATTCCATTAACAACTGATATGGAGAATTTAATAAAAAATTGTTCCTTTATAGTTTGCCATGGTGGGCATTCTACACTTATGGAGGCCATAACTTTTGGAAAACCCGTTATATCCATTCCAGATTTAGATCATCCTGAACAAGAGAATAATGTAAAAAAAATAAATGAGTTAAAATGTGGAATAGGTCTTAACCATAGGAACTTGGAATATACCTTAGATGATGCCATTGATGAAATTATTAATAATAAAATCTACTTTAAAAATGCTAAGAAACTAAGCAATATTTGTAACTCCCACAACGGTAGGGATAATATAAGGAAGATAATTAAAGAATATGAAAAAAGGATGGGAAATACACCAAAAACAGGCCTTTCCATTTCAGATCTTTAAAATTTAAAATAATAATATTTAAAATTAAATTTTAATTATTTAAAAGGTATCAAATGCTAAAACAAAAATAAAATTAGAAATCCTGTCATTCTCACTCCCTTGGGACACCCCAAACACTGTGATAATGGCAATCCTTGATGGTATCGGCATTATGAGAGTTAATATTAGTTAAGGTGAATAAATTTAACATATTTTCTTTAATAAGTATATTAGATAATAATCAATTATAAAATAGTAAAAATTTAAAAAAATGGTGGTGTTGTGGGAGAAAATATTTCAAAAAAAGATATAAATGATAATCCAAATAACTTAGAGATTGACAAGTTAAAAAAGGAGTTAATATCTAATTTAAAGGAAGTAAAATGTGTTAAATTTGGTGAATTCACCTTGGCATCTGGTAAAAAAAGTAACTATTATGTAGATATTAAAAAAGCCATTACAAACCCAAAAATATTAAAAATTGTAGCAAAAATAATAAAATACCATCTAAGAGAACAATTGGATAAAAATGGGAATTTAAAAATTGCAGGGGTTGAATTGGGCTCAGTTCCAATTGCCACGGCAGTTTCTCTTGAAACTGAAAAGGAATTATTAATCATACGTAAAAAACCTAAGGATTATGGAACCAAAAGTAAAATTGAAGGAGAATTAAATGAAGGAGATAGGGTGGTTATTGTTGAAGATGTTACCACCACGGGAGGAAGTGTTTTAAAGGCTGTGGATGAAATTAGGTTAAAGGGAGGTATTGTAAAGGAGATATTTGTAATAGTAGATAGAATGGAGGGAGCCCTGGAAAATTTAAGTAGTAAAAACATTAAAATTGTACCTTTGGTTACTGTTGATGAATTAAAATAAAGTATCTATGTAATATTAAGCATTTATTAGAATATTTAATTGGTCATATGTTCATATCTGTGGCACAACATTTATATATTATGAAGTATTGTAATAAATATGTAAATAATGATAAAAACTATTGTAAAAAGTAAAAAAAATAATGTGATATATATGATACCAGTTAATATATCCGATGAAGCCAAGGAGTATATTAAGGAAAGGATTAAGTCTGCAAATATTAATACCGTGGTAATCGGTTTTGAAGGATTTGGGTGAGGAGGACCTAAATTCAGCATAAGTTTAAAAACTCCCAATGATGATGATGAGTTAATATATGATGGAGAGATTAAATTATATGTTGATAAAAGGGCAAGGCAATTCCTCAATGAAGTAAATTTGGTATTGAGGAATTCATTATTTTATGGGAAATACCTTGCCGTTAGAGGCTCAAGATCTGGAGGAGGATGTTAAGTAGGACCTAAGAACCCTTTATGGGATCAGGTCCCATCCTACTCTTTTAATTTATTTTTATTATTCGGTTTATAATTATATGCTTTTATTAATGGGATTTTTAATTTTTTTGTTTAAATAATACATTTATATATAGTATATTAATATAATTTTTTTTAAAATTTATAGTCAGACACATGACCTTCTAAACCATAATCTAATATATACTAAGCATGAAAAAGGATGAAATAATAAAGAGATACTTTAAGTTCCTATCTTTTAACTTTATTTCTTTATTTTTTTATTTGTTATTTTTTTATATTGTATTGACCATATATTTTTTGTATCATTTACATATTTATTTCTTTATATATTTTAATACACTTTTACTTTCACATTCTTTTTAATATTATATTTTAAAAGATTAAATTAATATATGAATATAATTATATTTATTAAATGTACTAAATACAGCCATAACAATGAGGGATAACGTATGGAGCCTTGGATATTAAAAAAAGAAAGTAAATGCTTTAATTGTGGCCAAACTGCAACTCAAGTAATAGAAATATACCCCAATCAAGCCTTTGTAAAATGTTCCAACTGTGGGGCCACAAGATACTATATTATAAAAAATACATATATAGATGATGAAAATATCATAGAAAGTGAAAAAAATAAAAAAATGCTATATGAAAATTGGTTATTGGAAAAGGACGCAGAATGTTATAATTGTAAGAAGTACTATACTCAGGATATACTAATTACAATTGCCGGAATGTATGTTAGATGTAGAAATTGTGGATTTATGAGGTCCTATAGATTTAGTATGATGGATACTGGAGGAATTAATTAACTTATTATATTTACAATATAGGGGGTTTTTATGTTCAGTTGTGCATATTAATTCATAAAATAGAAAGCTTTATATAGAATTTCAAAGGCATATTATTGTAAGATAATATAAATAAAAATGATATATATTAAATAGTATCTAATTAAGTATCTAATTATATAATTATATTATTAATTTAAAATGTTAGGTGATATAAAATGACTGAACTAATAGTAGCAGAAGCCTATCAGGGAGATGTAGGTAAGGGAATAGTAAGAATTGATCCTATTACAATGGATAGTTTAAATTTAAAGCCTGGAGATGTTGTAGAAATTGAAGGTAAATCAAAGGCCTATGCAAAAGTGTGGAGGGGATACTTAGAGGATCAGGGAAAGGGCATTATAAGAATGGATGGTATTTTAAGACAAAATGCAAAGGCAGGTATTGGGGATAAGGTTAAAGTAAGAAAAGCAGAGGTTAAGGATGCCACTAAGATAGTACTTGCACCTATGCAACCAGTTAGATTCAGTGGTGGATTTGAAGAATATGTAAAAAGCAGATTGATTGAACAAGTAGTAAGTAAGGGGTCAAAGGTAGTAATAGGAGTATTGGGGACTGCATTTCCATTTGTAGTAATATCTACAACACCCAAGGGAGTAGTTAGAATAACTGAACTTACAAAGGTTGAGTTAAAAAATGAACCTGTTTCTGAAATCAAAGAATCAAAAATACCAGATATAACCTACGAAGATATTGGTGGATTGAGAGAGGAGGTTAAAAAAATTAGGGAGATGGTAGAACTTCCAATGAGGTATCCTGAGTTATTTGATAAATTAGGTATAGAACCACCTAAGGGAGTACTTCTTGCTGGACCTCCAGGAACGGGTAAAACCCTTCTTGCAAAGGCTGTGGCAAATGAGGCAGGGGCTAATTTTTACACCATTAATGGCCCTGAAATAATGAGTAAGTATGTGGGAGAAACTGAGGAAAACCTAAGAAAAATATTTGAAGAGGCAGAAGAGGAATCCCCTTCAATAATATTCATTGATGAAATTGATGCTATAGCCCCAAAAAGGGATGAGGCATCAGGAGAAGTTGAAAGAAGGATGGTAGCCCAACTTTTAACATTAATGGATGGACTTGAAAGTAGGGGACAGGTAGTAGTTATTGCAGCAACAAACAGGCCTGATGCTTTGGATCCTGCACTTAGAAGACCTGGAAGATTTGATAGAGAAATTACAATAGGAGTTCCAGATAGAAAGGGAAGATTGGAGATATTACAGATACACACAAGAAACATGCCTCTTGCAGAGGATGTGGATTTAGACTATTTGGCAGAGGTTACCCATGGGTTTGTTGGAGCCGATTTAGCGGCACTATGTAAAGAGGCTGCAATGAAAACCCTTAGAAGATTACTTCCTAATATAGACTTAGAAAAGGAGGAAATACCTAAGGAGATTCTTGATCAAATAGAAGTAACAATGTTGGACTTTAAGGAGGCCCTAAAGGAAGTGGAGCCCTCTGCATTGAGGGAAGTGCTTGTGGAGATTCCAAATGTAAAATGGAGCGATATTGGTGGATTGGATAATGTAAAGCAGGATTTAAAGGAGGCTGTTGAGTGGCCATTGAAACATAAAGAGGTATTTGAAAGAATGGGAATTAGGCCACCTAAGGGAATCTTACTATTTGGACCTCCAGGAACAGGAAAAACCCTTCTTGCAAAGGCTGTGGCAAATGAATCCAATGCAAACTTTATAAGTGTAAAGGGGCCTGAAATATTCTCTAAATGGGTTGGAGAAAGTGAAAAGGCTATAAGAGAAATATTTAGAAAGGCAAGACAGGCTGCACCAACTGTAATATTCTTTGATGAAATTGATAGTGTAGCCCCAAAGAGGGGCACTGACCTTGGAGGAAGTGGTGTAACAGAAAAGGTGGTTAACCAATTGTTAACTGAACTTGATGGACTTGAAGAGCCTAAGGATGTGGTGGTAATTGCTGCAACCAATAGACCAGATATTTTAGATCCTGCCTTACTAAGGCCAGGAAGACTTGATAGGGTAGTGTTAGTTCCAATACCCGATAAGGAAGCAAGATATGATATATTTAAAGTACATGCAAGAAACATGCCTCTTGCAGAGGATGTGGACTTGAAAAAACTTGCAGAGAAAACTGAGGGATACACTGGTGCAGATATAGAGGCAATATGTAGAGAGGCAGCAATGATAGCCCTTAGAGAAAATATAAACGCCGATAAGGTGGAATTGAGACACTTTGAAGAAGCCATGAAGAAAATAAGGCCCTCTGTTAAAAAGGGAGATATGGAAATATATAAAAGATTGGCTGAGGAATATGGGGGAATTTCAAATGAGGTATCCAGTAAAAAGGACTACTCAGAATATCATAGATAATTAATAATTATTTATTTTTTTATTTTTATTTTTTAGATAAGTTAAATTATGGAATGGTTAAATTCTCTTTTTTAAGGATTTTATATGTGTTCAAAAATAACTGTAGCCAAAAACATAATAATTCCCATTAAAAATAGATATATAATAATATAACAATAAAAATATAAAAATAAAAAAATAATACACTAAGAGAATTGTAATCACACTAAAAAACATATTAAGAAAATTGAAGAATACTATATTAATAAGTTAATTGTAGATGAATAATATGAGAGATGCAAATAAATAATAATGAGGGAGATTAAATAGGTCGAACTGCTAAAGATTATTCTTAATCTATTGTTTTTTAATATATATTGTTTATCTAGTAAATTATTTTTTTAGTTTTATTATCCATTTTCTATTGTCCCTTAATACTTCAATATTATCCTCTCTGGCAAGCCATCCTATTGCCATGACAACAACAGAATCGTTAAATCCTTCCTTTCTAAGGATTTCTTTTATTTTTGTAATGTTTTTTTCATCATCCTTTTTTAATAATTCATATATTCTACCAGCAGCCTGGCCAATTATGGGCCATATGTTCTCCATATACTCCACCCCAATTTTTTATTATTTTTTGTACTTATAGACATAAATATTTTCCTTTAACTTTATTTTATTCTTATTTCTCATATTTATACTTAAACCTTAGTTCCCATAATCTTAACTGATAGAAATCGAAAGGTAACCTACTAAAAATTTATATAAAAATTATATAAATCTACAGTTGGGTTTGCCACTGGCCCTCCTACGAGGATGCAATTCTCTTCTATATTAAGGGGTTTATTTATTATATTTAAGTTTACTTAAATTACTTTTCATGTCCCACCACCTGCTTCTAAATTACAATTCCTATCTCTTTATTTTACATCATCATACTATTGTTAATATAAGTTCCCTTATAATCTTTGCAGCAGATATGGAGGTTATATTATTTACATCACAGGGAGGAGATACCTCTACAACATCAAAGCCTATTATCTTATCTTTTAAACTCCTAAACAGATATAATGAGTTTATCAATTCCTTTGTGGAATATCCACAAGGTTCAGGGGTACCTGTTCCAGGGGCATAGGCGGGATCTAAAACATCAATATCAATGGTGATATATATGGGCTTATCCAGTGAGCCTATGTCCTCAATGTCCTTTTTTGTTGGTAGATTTGTGGATATTTTAGTATTTTCCCATGCAAATTCCCATTCCTCTTTATCTCCACTTCTAATTCCAAATTGATATATATTCTTTGTAATTGAGCAGCATCTCCTAATAACTGAGGCATGGGAGTATTTATTCCCTAAGTACTCATCTCTTAAATCACAGTGGGCATCAAATTGTACTAATACTATATCTTCATATATTTTCCTTGCAGATTTTACTAAGGGATAGGTGGTAGAATGATCCCCTCCAATCATAATAGGTATTTTTCCCTTTTTCATAATTTCAATGGTTCCACCATATATCCTATTTAAAATATCCCTTTGACTTCCCTCTATGATTATGTTATTTAAATCGCAGATATTTATATCTATTAAATCCTTCTTTAAAATGGGACTGTAGGTTTCCAACCCCCAGGAGGCTCTTCTTACCTCATCTGGTCCAAATCTTGCCCCAGGTTTATATGTAGTTGTGCCATCATAGGGAACTCCAAATATTGCAAAATCACTTTCCTTAAAATCTGAATAGGCACATAGGTATTTATTATATTCTTCGAAATAGATAATTTCACCTTATTTGTAGTTTATTTTTTTATTTTTTAATATATCTATATATAGTACTATTTTGCTATTAATCAATATATAATATATTAAATTTACAATTTATAAAATAAAATAATGACAATAAATATAATAAAAATAAAAACACTAATAAAGAAAAATACTTCAAGTCCCTATCTAAATTGTTAAGGAAAGTAATGATAGGATTTTACTTTTTTGTATTTATTCTTTTTTAAATATATAAAATACTAGATTTTTTATTTCATTTAACTATTATTTTTAATTTCTTCAAATTATTTATAGATTTAGTACATATGGTTTTATAAGGATTGTAATTGGATTCTTTTCTCAGATAAGGAGAAAGTTATGGACTTCTGGAAAGATTTCCATATAACTTTCTTTTAATTTATTCAGAAGTGGTCAAAGTGCCTTTATGACATTCTGTTGTTATTAGGGGGTATTATCTTTTACTGTTTTCAACCTCTTAAACATAAATACCGAAAAGTATATATAGAACTTCAAATAACCAAAACTTTAAAATAATATTAAAATAAATACCTAATTATAAATTAAGATAATAATGGTGACATAGTGTTTTTAAAAAAGAGACATTTGGAAATATTAAAACTAATAAGTAAAAATATCCATAATGAAGAACTAATAAAAAGTAAATTACCCGAAGAGTTTAATATAAGAATATCAGAACTTTTCATCCTAGGCTTTGTTGAATTAACTGGAAATGATATAATTTTTACCAATGTTGGTAAAAAGATGGCTGAATTGGTTGAAAACCTACCTGTAGAGGACATTCCCGATGTATTCCTAAACTCCGAAATAATCAAAATTATGGATCTATTGGATAAAACTGGATACGTTCCAGAAGATTGGAAGAATTTATTGGTGGAAAGACATTTGGCAGATTCTAATGGATTAACTGATGTGGGTAAGGGAATCTTAGAAGTGTATAAAGAATCCCATCCTGTAGTTTATTTGACTCCAGATATATTGGACTTTGTAAGAAACATGCCTAAGATTGGGCTCTATGATGAATTAATAACATACAAAAACACTAAAAAGCAGGGAGATAATGTATTAAATGCTCTACAGGCTATGAGATTATTGAATATATCTCCTAAAACTGAAGAAGGTAAGGCTTTTGCCACAACAAAGGCATTAAATGAGGTATTAAAAATCGCTTCCATGGTTCCAAGATTGAGTAGGGTATTAATACTTAGAAAGGAAAATCTTGAGGCGCTAAAGGGAGGCCATTACAGTGAAGAAATGATAGACAGTGGTTTCTGTACAGAGGAGGAGATCACAGAGTTGGGACACTCTATGATTAATACTTACAATGAAATAGGTAAAGAGTGTAAGGAGATTACTCCTATATATATACTAGAGGAGGAGATTAAGGTATTAAAGACTATTGAAATTATCAAAGAGAAGTATGAAACTAATCCAGAAATCCTACCTACTTACAAGGAAATCAAAAAAAGAAGTG
>DQSV01000044.1 GCA_015663075.1 Methanothermococcus okinawensis
GCCTGTTTCCATTTCCAAGTCCTTTACTACCTTTTGAACTGCTCTTATACTATCTTCTCCAACAAATCCATGGCATATAATCCCATCTCCATATTTTAATGCCAAGGATGTTATTTTCTCATTTGTTGAGGGTATATCTGCCAACTTAAAATCACATATAATTTCTTTTTTTGATATATCCTTTATTTTTTTAATAATGTCCAGTTTAGTGGCTAATACCAATGGATATCCTATTTTAATAGCATCCACATAATCAGAAGTACTATTTACTATATCAAGGGCCTTTTTTTCATTTAATACGTCCAGTGCCAACATTAATTTTACCATTTAATCACCAACTCCCGATAATGAAAAAGAACAGTGAAAAAATTATATTAATAACTCTTAAATTATAATTATAATATATAGCATGAATGGTATATAATAAAAGATAAATCATTAAAAGGATATATTTTAAGTCCCTATCTTAGCATCTATAAAGCCATAGTAAATTTTGTTAAGAATTATCTTTCCCTCACAGTACTCAGGAGCATTATTGGGTTAAGTAGATAATGAAGGAATTTCTACTTTTTATGGGATCCTCTTTTTTAAATACTTCTAAAATTTAATTATTTTTATTTTTTTATTGTATTCTTTTTTCATTTTGTTTTTTTATTTTTTTTTGATAAATATTTTAAGATTAAATAAAAAATAATAAAATCACTATAATAAATTATAAAAATTTATATATTATTATTTATTATTGAATATAATTAAATTTTATTAGGGCATTGTTATAAAAATTTTTTTAAATTATATCCTTATTATTTTTTTAATATTCTTTTAATATTCTTTTAATTTCGGTGAAAGAAATGGGTATTTATATAAAATTTATTTATTCATTAATTATTGTGTTAATTTTGGCATATGCAATAAAAAGAAAGGGATATTTGGATAACACTGGAGTAGTGGTTTCCACCATAATGGCCTTTATTATAATCATGGGGACAGGTTTAAAGTGGTTATTGTTGATGGTGGGCTTTTTAATTTTAGGTAGTTTAATTAGTAAGGTTGGGTACTCCAAGAAAAAATCCATGGGTATTTATGAATGTAAAAGATCCATTAAAAATGTACTTGCAAATGGAGTTGTTGCAGTTTTAATTATAATTCTATATTTAATGGGCACCTTAGATTATAATATGGCTCTTTTTGGATATGTGGGGGCCATCTCAGCAGCAACCTCGGATACATTTTCATCGGAGTTAGGGGTATTGTCCAATGAAATACCTCGATTAATAACCAATTTTAAAAAAGTTGAAAGGGGAGTTGATGGTGGGATAACATTTTATGGAACAGTTGCTGGTATTTTAGGGGGATTTTTAATAGGTTTTATGGCAGGGTTGCTTTTTAATGATTACAATCTCTTATGGATTGGTATTATATCTGGAATATTGGGCAATCTTTCAGATAGTTTATTTGGAGCACTATTTGAAAGGAAAAATATACTTAATAATGAACATGTTAATCTTATATGCACCTTAGTAGGGGGATTATCTGCCATGATACTATATAAGTTACTCTAAAAAACATTAAAAGGGATTAAATGAATACAATAGTTATATTGGTGAATCCAAAGTATGGGGGAAATGTTGGAGCCATTGCTCGATGTATGATGAATTTTGCAGTTGAGGAGTTAAGGATAGTTGGAGATAAAAGTATATTAGATAATGAGGCATATATACGGGCAGTTCATTCCAAAAAAATATTGGAAAATGCAAAATTTTATAATTCCCTAAGTAATGCCATAGAAGATATAGATATGGTGGTTGGTACTTCAGGGGCAGTCTCAGGGGATAGGAATTTAAAAAGAGTACCAATTACTCCAAGGGAACTAACAAAACATAGGGAATTAAAGGGTAATATTGGAATAGTCTTTGGAAGGGAGGATGATGGATTATCTAACAAAGACTTAGAGTTATGCGACCTATTTGTATCCATACCAACTTCAGAGGAATATCCCATAATGAATCTATCCCATGCTGTTTCTATTATACTCTATGAATTGTATATTTCCTCCCTTGAAAAGGTCTATAATGTAAATATGAGAGAGGCCTCCAAACTTGAAAAGGATATGTTATTAAAAATATTTGGTGAATTTGTGGACTCCAATAAAGGTATTCCAGAGTATAGAAAGGAACTCTGTAAAACAATATTTAAAAGAATAATAAATAGGGCCTTTATTAGCGGTAAGGAGGCCAATACATTAATGGGTGCCTTTAAAGATAAATTAAAAAATAATAAAAAATAAAAAAATAACCTTTAAGATATTAAGGCTAAAATTAGTTATAAAACTATAAAATACTTATATTTTTAAATTATTTTTATATTTTATTTTTAAGTAATTTGGAATATATAGGAAGAAATTAGTATAAATTATATTAAAACACATAGTAAGGTATAGGTGGTATTTATATGTATAATATGGCAAGATCAATAGTAAGTAAAAAAAAGGAGAATAAAAATCCAATAATTGCTGAAATAAAGGTTCATTCTCCTAAATATGGGGATTTACTTAGGGGAAGAGATGAGATTGATATTCTTAGAACCTACGAAGATGCTGGAGTTGTAGGAATATCTTACATTACAGATAAAAAATACTTCAATGGAGATTTTAACATCTTTAAAAAAATATGTGCATCCACAGAACTTCCTGTATTAAGAAAGGATTTTATAACCACAAAAGGAGAGATAGAAAGAACTGCAGAGGCAGAGGGGGGAGCCATATTGTTAATAGGGAGACTTTTAAAAGACAAAACAGCAGAATTTGTTGATTATGCCTTGGAGCATGGATTGGATACTCTACTTGAGGTGCACAATAGGGAGGAAATCGATATAGCAAGGGAAACAAATACAACAATGATAGGGGTAAATAACAGAGATATATCCAAATTAGAACTTGATGATGGAACAGTGTCCCTTACTGCAAAATTATCTAAGTATATTCCAAAGAATGTTATTTTTGTAAGTGAAAGTGGAATTGCCTCAATAGATGACTTAAAAATAGCCCTAAGATATGCAGATGCTGCTCTTATTGGCACAAGTTTTATGAAATCTGATAATACCTTAGAGTTTGTTAAAAGTTTTGTGGAGGCTAAACTATGCTAAATAAAATTGTGGATAATTACAATCTAACATTTGAGGAATCCTATGAATTATTTAATAATCTATTGAAGGAAAGTGATATTAGAATAGGAGCCTATCTTGCGGCACTTCAAACTAAAGGAATTACTTCCCAAGAGATTGCAGGTTTTGCAAAGGCCATGAGGGATAATGCCATTAAAGTGGATTTAGGTAGGAATATAGTTGATACCTGTGGAACTGGAGGGGATGGCTCCTCCACTATAAATGTTAGTACGGCAGTATCTCTAATATTATCCCATTTTATAAAGGTTGCCAAACATGGAAATGTATCCATTACCTCTAAAAGTGGTTCTGCAAATGTCCTGCAGGCATTGGGTATTAAAATAGATCTCTCTCCTGAAGAGGCAAAGGAGATGATTAATAAAACAAACTTTGTATTTTTATTTGCTCCAAGGTATCATCCTGCCTTAAAAAAGATCATGCCTGTGAGAAGGGAATTGGGCATAAAGACAATATTTAACATATTGGGTCCTCTTTCAAATCCTGCAAATCCAGATTATCAGATGGTAGGGGTTAATTCCTTAGATTTAGTGGAGAAAGTTGCAGAGGCCTTAAGGTTGTTAGGGGTTAAGAGGGCCCTTGTGGTTCATGGAAGTGGCCTCGATGAATTAAGTCCAAAGGATACTTCAAAGGTATGTGAGGTTAAAAATAAATCCTTAAATACCTATAATTTATCTCCAGAGGATTTTGGAATGAAGGCCTCAAAAATAATACCATGTGGGAGTCCAGAGGAAAGTGCAAGGAGAATACTTGATGTATTCTCTGGCAAGAAAAATGAAGATAGAAACTTTATAGTATTAAATGCTGCTGCAGGTCTCTATACCTGTGGAATAGCATCTGATTATTTAGAATCTGTTGAAATGGTAAATAACGCAATAGATAGTGGAGAGATATTGAATAAGGTTAAGGATATAAAATCTTATAGATAATTATAAAAAATAGAATTAATAAAAAATAAAAAAAATAATTTAAAAAAAAATTAATAAAAAAAAATAAAAAATTAAAATTAATAAAAAAATAATAAAATAAAATAGATAATTTAAGATTTTAAAATATAAGAGAAGTAAATAATAAAAAGTAGAATTTTCCATTATTTTTCTTAGTACTCTGGGCACAGAGACGGGAATACTTTAAAAGAATATATATTGTAAAAGTTATACTCAGAAAGTAAGGCTTAAATAATGCAAAGATTTAAAATTCTCTTTTTATTAATTTTATCCTCTTTATTCGTATTAAATAAGGGATTATAAGTTAAGGTTATTTGTTTGATTATAAATAACATCATAATAGAGGATATTATGTTTATTAAAATATGTGGAATTAAATCCCTTAGGGAATTAAAAATAGTTGAAAAGTATGCTAATGCTACAGGAGTAATAGTGGAATCAACATCTAAAAGGACCATAAGTCTCAGTAAATCTAAGGAATTAATAAAAAATTCTAATATCCCAGTATTTACAGTTTCCACATTGGAAGATTTTGAATCCTGGTCAAATATAGTGGAAAAAACTAAAACAGAGTATATTCAGATTCATTCAGATATGGAACCTGATGCCATAGAAAAACTAAAGGAGGAATATGGTTTATTCATAATGAAGGCATTTAAAGTACCTAAAAGCACTTCATCTCCTGAAAGAGATGCTGAGAAAATAATAAATCAAATAATGGAATACTATAATATAATAGATAGGGTTTTATTGGATACAGGCAAAGGTTGCGGTGTTACTCATGATCATAGGATAAGTAAAATAATATGCAAAACAGTAGGTAAAAACTTTGAGATAGTACTTGCAGGAGGCCTAAATCCTGAGAATGTTGGGGAAATTGTAAATTATGTCCAACCCTTTGGAGTAGATGCATCAAGTGGCGTTGAGAGAAATAATGAAAAAAATGAGGAGTTAATAAAATTGTTTGTTAATGCTGTGAGAAGTAATTAAATCTATTAAAATAAAATATTTTATTGATTATTGTTATGTTATATCTAAGCAAAATCCCACAACATTATTTCAATCAAACTATATATTACTCATTTCCCATCAAAAATAATACACATGCTAAAATAACCCAAATTATAAAGGTATTTAACCATTCTTAAGGAAAAATAGGGGGTTTCGCCAAAAGATTAAAAGAGTAGTCGATATAACTATGATGTAATTATGTTGTATTGGCTCTTATCTTCTTCCTTTTCTTCTTCCATCTTAGGGGAAGCATAGAACCTTCCATATTCCCTCTGATTTTTTTTACTCATTAACTTATCTATTGATAACTTCAGAATCTTAGCATAAATATCTATTAGATCCCTATATTTAACATCTGGTAATCCTGTATATATGAACAATACCTTTTTAACAATCTTTTCCATACTGTTATTTACGAAGTACGTTGAAAGGGCCTCTGCTAAAGGTTCAATTGGTGGATATCCCATTCCCAAGGGCATCCTCTTTTTATATACCTTACTCCCATGTTTAATACTTATTACCTGAGAGAATCTAATATGTATCATATCCTCGGATATCCTATCCATCCTCTCAAGGACATTTAACCACCATTTAACATTAACCTTTTCAGACGCTTCCATTAAATCATCATTTTCATAGGCATTCAACTCATTCAAAAATATATTTTCCAACTGTAAGGAAGGTATTATTTTTATCCCTTCTTCCTTTGCAGCAATAACAAGTTCTTCGATCTCATCTAACGTACCAAACTCTCCCTCATTGGCGGCAGGTTCTGGAGAATATATCATTTCACTATTTATACCCCTGAACTTTTTCAGGATTTCTAAGTGGGCATTTACATCTCCTTCTCCTATTTTTTTCCCAAGATGGTAGTTGTATATCTTAGCCCCACATAGTGTAGCCCTCTCTATCGCTGCAAGATGGGCCTTTAACCCTCTCTCAGATGTTAAATTGTAGTAAGGACCATGTGCCAATATCAATGTAAAATACTCCTTCCCCATCATCCTGTAATTTTCATAGTAATCTGGCGATATTTTTCGAGATAAAACGGCAGGAGGAATCTCTGTTATCCTTGTACCTAACAATGCAGCCTGTTTAAGCGTAGATAGTGCATTATATGTACCCCATTCAAATAGTATCATAAATATCACCTTTAACTTATATTAATATAAAGTTTAATTTTTATACTTTTTATACTTTTATAATAAAAATTACATTGGGGATAGGATGTATAGCATAAAAATGAGGGCCTCGAAAAATGATAGACATATTTCAGGAGCAGAAACAATAGTTAAAAGAGAGAGTATAGAATCAACTGTTAATAAATTTATAAAAAGAGCCTTCTCTCATGAGAATGGAATCCCTGATTTTGTAAACATAAAGATTGAGGAGATAAAAGAAGATATAACATATTTGGATCATCTATCTATTAAAACCATAGATTGTAAAACTAAGGAGGAGGCTAGGGAAGTTGCCAAAGATATTCTAAGAAGTCAGGGCATGAGGGAAGATGTTATAAAGGAAGCCTTTAAAATAATAGATAAGGGCAACATGAGAGGGGCAAGTTTATTAAATTTAGAGGGCTATAGATTAGAACCCAATAGAGAGAGGGGAGTGAGAGTAAAATGCATATCAACATCAGAGGAATTAAAAGAAAAAATATTAAAAAATAACATTGGAACAGAGAGAACCATAGATGCCATAGCAATAGCCACCAAGGTTATTGATTTAGGCGTTATTGCTGAATTATGTCTATCAGATAATCTAACCTATACCACAGGCTATGTTGCTACAAGGAGTGGATATTATAGAATTACCAACTTGAAAAATAAGGGAGATCCTGGAGGTAGGATATTTTTTGTAGATATAAATAAGGGAGATATTGAAAAAATAGAGAGATTAATAAGGGATTTAGAGAATAAACCATATATTATTAAATAATTAATAGATAGTTTTAATAACTACTAATTATAGCCAAGGACATAATAAACCCTACCTACAATATAAAAAATAAAAATAAATAAAAAAATATAATAAAAAAATTAAAATTAAAAAATAATAAAATAAAAATAATAAAATTAGTCTAAATCTTAAAATACAGAAGAAAAAATAAGCATTTAAAAAAGAAAAGTAAATATTCAAGAAGTAGAAACCCCATACTACTTAAAAATAAGAGAAAATAAATACTTAAAAAGTAGAGATTCCACAATACTACCTCTCTCCCCTACACTCCTAAGCACTGGAAGTGTAGAAGAAGTAGTCCTTTAAGTATGGGATTATCACATAGTTTAAAATGTTGTATGTTTTACTATAATCGTTATTTTTAACAGATAATACAGTATAATATAAAGGAAGACAAATGCAACCACTGTGGCATCCACTGCCTTTAATGAATTATATGCCTTTTTTAGATCTATTTTTCCCTTTCCTAATTTATAGCATCCTTTTTTTTCAAGGGTCATATTTAAACTGTTGGCCACTGTTGCCATGGTATATCCTGAGTTTGGAGAGGGAGTTTTTGAACCTTCCTTTAAAAACCCATAAAATGCCCTCTTTATACTTCCACCATATAAGGGAGAGGTTATTATTAGCAATAATCCTGCAATACGGGAGGGTATTATATTCAATATGTCATCCAAGAGGGCAGCGAGTTTTCCATAGTACTCGTATTTTTCATTTCTATAGCCTATCATAGCATCTAAGGTATTTATGGCCCTATATACAAAACCTCCAGGCAATCCAAATAGGGCTGTATAAATTAAAGGGGCTATAATACTATCAGTTATATTCTCAGATAAACTTTCAATGGAGGCCGAGAGAACATGCTCCCCATCCAATTTTGAGGTATCCCTACTTACAATATATTGCACATATTTTCTTGCACTGTATAGATCCCCATTTTTTATATAATCCATGGGAACCTTTGAGAAGTCTATAAGTGATTTATAACCTATTACTGTTGAAAGTATTAAGGAATATAGGATGTATTTTAAAATAGCATATTCCATAGGTATTCTATTGAGAATTACTTCAATGTAATAGGATATTAAAAATACCGTTAACACCACAACCAATGTAATAAGAGATCCAAAAATAAAATCCCTAACTTTATTCTTTGAATAGGTAGATTTAAATAATTTTTCAAGGGAACTTATGCCCTTACCAATCCATACTACAGGATGTATTTTTTCAGGGGGCTCTCCAATAAGTTTATCGAATATTAGGGCTCCTAATATTATAATGGGGTTTATCATAATTCCACAATATTCAAAAGGATAACAAAATTTATATCTCACTTTGTCGTATGTGCTATGCTCCTTTATACCTCTCTTTGCTTTCTGTTCTTATTCCTTCTTCTTAGATATTTTGCTGTTTTTTATAAACTACTTTTTAAACTCCATTTTTCTATTTGTTTTATTTAGAGAAAGTAATTTAATTTAAAGATTATTATTATATTAAATTATTTATTTTTATTATTGTTATTTTTTATTCAAAAACTGTCAAGATAAAACCATACCAAAAAATATTAAAGGTAGATGAAACAAAGGTAATGCTTGAATACCTATGTCCTTCTAAAGTGCCATAGATGTTAATAACTAAAGAAATGTCTATCTGTATTGTTCTCTAAGTGTATATAAGGTTATCTTTGAAACTTACTTCTTTCTCACAAAATACTTCTTAAATACTGCAAAAACAACCAGAATTTCTTGGCAAGGGACTTTACATCATAGAATTTTAAATTATTAAGGCTAAGGTATAAATGTGAAACATTTGATGATAGAATTGCAATTGAGGAATTATTTTATAAGTTAAAGAAAAGGTAAGGGATTCTGGAGGAAATTTCCACAACCCTTCTTTAATTCATCTTAGGGATAGTTAGAAAGTGTTATGACATTCTATAATTTTTGAAATCTGTTAACTTACAGCCCCTTTTATTATTTTTATTATTTATGTTTGGATTGTAGGTTTAAAATATAAATGGATTATTAACTATAGATAAGTAAAATGAGGATAGAATGTTTAAAATTAAAAATATCGTTACAATATCAGATTATATAACAATCATAAACATAATCTTAGGCATGTTTGCCATATTATTTCATGATTTTAGATTTATATATGGAGCCATAGTTTTTGATGCCCTGGATGGGTATATTGCCAGAAAAACCAATACTGTATCAGATTTTGGAGCCCAACTAGATAGCCTTTGTGATGTTGTTAGTTTTGGAGTGGCTCCTGCCTATTTGTTATACTTTTATTTTGAAAACATCTCAACATTAATTGCTTCCTTGATATTCCTTGTATGTGGTGCCTTGAGATTGGCTAGATTCGGTGTATTGAATGTTAAATACTTTGTAGGACTTCCAATACCTGCAGGAGCCCTGGTACTTTCAGTTTTTTGTCAATTATTTCTAAGATATTCAAAGGACTTAGGGAGTATTGTAAGTATGGATATTAATAATTTGGCAATATCCCTACTAGCAGTTTTAGTGGGATTGATTATGATAAGTGATATAAAATACCCAAAGTATCCCAATAAAATAGCACTAATGCTCTTTGGGATTTCATTATTATTATCCTTAGTTGGGATATTCGAGGTTTTATTTATTTGTGTCATTGGATACTTATTATATGGCATTCTAAAAATGGATATGGAAGGCTCTTAAATATTTTAAATTTTATAGTTAAGCACATAACATACATCAGATGATATAGTGCTGATTTTATAAGAGATATATTTAACGGTTATCTTTATTGTTAATCTTGACATTCTCTCTAAACTGAGAAAGGAGATAGAATACTTTTCCATTTGTAGATGATTTATTGGGGTTTATAAAGTACCTGAAAATAAAAGAGGTCTAACTGTTAATATTGTTCTTAGTCTTTTATACTCTAATTTCTATATTGGTAGAGTAATGGGAACTAGGATTTAATATGTATACATATTCCACATTATTAATCTAAATTATTTAGTTCTCCAATATTCCTCTAAACAGGAGTATGGTATGTTGTATCTATCAATAGGAATATTTTTGGACCAAAGTTGGGTTTTTGCCTCATTTAATGACTGTTCCAGATTTGATAGGTTATTATTCTCCTCATATAATTTCAAGGTTTTTTTAATAACAAGTATATTAACGGCAACATTAATGCTACTATCAATAGGATCCTTTCCAAATTCTATAATGTAATTTTCATGGCCTTCTCTTCTATCTCTCCCCTCAATATATAGTGGTACCTTCAAATATTTAGATAATAACAGTACAGTGGGGGAATCCTCACTTATCAGCAATTTATATCTTTTGAAATTATTGGATATCGTATTATCATTATCACTAAAATTTATAAAAGTATATCCAAATTTACATATATCCCTATTGGAACTGTACATAGCAAATATATCTGGACGTCTTAATACCAATATACTCCCTGGCACTTCTAAAACATTCTCTTTATCATATTCTCCAATAAATCTCCCATTTTTAACATTATATAATTTTACTTTATTATCTCCATACACCCTAATAACATCATAAGGATTATATCTTGTTATAAAACAATATACTGGAGTATATCCCTTAGATATTACGCCCATTACTTCACTGAAATTACTGCTATTTACTAATACTAAGGTATTTTTATTCTCCAATACTCTCAATATATTTTCACTGGTTTCTACCCTTGTAGGCCCCCAGATTCTAACAACAGTGCCATATTTTTTCAATTTATTTTCAACATTATTGGATACTGCCAAAGGACCTCCAATGATTACTATTCTTTTTGGTGCTATGGCTTTTATAAGGGACTCTACTCTGGGATCTAATTCATTGTTCTCTGTTTGAAGTATTACCCCCCCTGACTCATAGGCATATTCAGTAGCAGCAATAGCATCTACCCACTTACTATTTGTAATAACTACAGTATCAACAAGGGAAGGTTTCTCCTCTCCAATAACTATTCCCTCAACAGATCCCATGGAAAAAAATAATAATAGGGTGAAAAATAGGGTAGTGAGGAAATTATTCCACTTTACCATTATACCACCTAAATTCATCAGATAATGTTAATTTATTTATTCTACCAAATTTTATTTTTTTGATTATGCCCCTTCCCTCTAAATCAGCCACTATCCTTGAAATCTTAGGCTTAGTTAACCCAGTGATATTTACAATTTCCTTCTGAGTAATTTCTCCATATTCCTTTATTAATTTTGCAACCATTTTTTCATCTTCAGTCAATATGTTCATTAGAAGTTCTCCCTTAGTCTTTTCATAATTCTCTATTTTATGTTTTAAATTGTTTATTGTCTCTTTGTAGGATTTTAAAGTATTATTTAGTTCCTCTATGGTTTTTTCCCTTTCAAATAGTATTTTTTTATTTCTATTATTTAATTCATTTAAAGCATTTAATTCTTCTTCATAGGATTTATTTACTTTATTTAATTCCTCTATTTTTAAATTTAATAGCATTCTCTCTCTTATACAGTCCTCTAACTTTTTGTTAAGGTCCTCATTTAAATTTTTTAACTCTTCTATAACTTCATTCTTTTTATTTAATTTATCCCTTATTTCATTTAATTCATTTATCAATTTACTTATTTCCTTTAATAATTCTTCATTCTTTTCCTTTAATTTTGATATCATATCCTCCTTAAGATCCATTTTTGATTTCAAGTCATTAATGTCATTTAATAAATTATTTATTTTACTGTTTAGTTTTTCCTTTTCCTGAAATAACTCCTCTATGGTTTTATTTTTTTTAGTATTTTTCCTTTTTTCATAATATATTCC
>DQSV01000033.1 GCA_015663075.1 Methanothermococcus okinawensis
ATAGGCCAAGTGTGCAGATTGGAGATGCATTTACTGAGAAGTGTTTAATAGATGGAGTATTGGAATCCTGCAAAACTGGAAAGGTAAAGGCCATGAAGGATTTAGGGGCTGCGGGAATTACATCCTCATGCTCTGAAATGTGCTACAGTGGTGGCGTTGGTGCTGAGATTCATCTTGAAAATGTTATATTAAGAGAGGAGGGGATGACTCCCTATGAAATAATGGTTTCAGAATCTCAGGAGAGAATGCTACTGGCAGTTGAAGAGGGAAGTGAGGATGAGATTATAAAAATATTCAAAAAATATGAACTTCCCGCTTCCATCATAGGAAAAACAACAGATAGTAAAAGATTCGTAGTTAAAATGAATGGGGAAATTATTGTGGATTTACCTTTGGATTTATTGTGTGAAGCCACCTTGGTGAATAGGGAAGAAAAAAAGTATGTGTTGGAAAAATATATGGATGTAAATGATATTCCTTTACCTGAGAATTTAGAGAGGGTTTTATTAAATCTACTTGGAAGTCCAAATATAAACTCAAAGAGATGGATATACGAAAGATATGATCACGAGGTCCAATTGAGAACTGTTATAAAGCCTGGAATGGAGGCCTCTGTTTTGAGACTTATGGAGTGCCATCCAAAATCTTTGGCAATTACAACAGATTGTAATCCAACCCTTTGTAAATTAAATCCATACATTGGAAGTGTATATACAGTATGTGAATCTATTAGAAACCTGGCAACTGTTGGAGCGAGACCCATTGGAATGCTTGATAATTTAAACTTTGGAAATCCAGAAAAACCTGAAAGAATGTATCAAATAAAAAAGTCTGTTGAAGGCCTTGCTAACTGTGCAGAGTTCTTTAATATTCCAGTGGTTGGGGGAAATGTGAGTTTATACAATGAAACTGTTATTGATGGAAGGGATTATCCCATAAATCCAACTCCTGTAATTTCCATTGTAGGGGTTATTGATAATGTGGAAAGAATACCCTTCCTATATGATAAGGTAGAGGAAGGAGACATTATAATAATAACCAACGAAACTAAGGAGGAGATGGGAGGAAGTGAATATTATAAGTATATTCACAACATGGAGAGTGGAATAGTTCCAAGATGTAATTTGGAGAGAGAAAAAACAATATATGATACAGTGGTTAAATTAGTGAATGAGGGATTAATTAGTGGAGCCTTTGATTGTTCAAGGGGAGGATTAGGAGTGGCAATTGCAAAAATGTGTATAAAAAATAATATAGGGGCAGAAATCCATTTAAAGGATTATAATATCAACAATCTAAGGGAAGATGCACTATTGTTCTCAGAAACCTCTGGAAGAATAATATTATCTGTAAAGGAAAAAAATAAAGAAAAGGTTATTAATGCCTTAGGTAAAAATGGACATGTAATTGGAAGGGTTGGTGGAGATTCCCTAAAAATTATAAATAAAGGGAAAATTGTTAATTTAAGTGTTAAAGAAATGACTGAAGTATATGAAAATAGTTTTTACGAATTAATGGGTGAAACTAACAACATGGCATAATTACTCATAGTATAACTATTTCTTAATATCTAATAAAAAAATAATAAAAAATAATAAATTATAGTTAAATTTTATTTTTTATATGTTTTATTTTATTTTTCATATGTTTTTAAAATTATCGTCTTTTATTATTTTTTTAAAATTATATTAATCTATAGCAATTAAAATAACAACACTGTGATTATAATAATCTCTTCTCTCATCTTAGGTGATAATATGATACTTGGTATAGATATTGGAGGAGCCAATACAAAGATAACTGAATTAAAAGAGATGTCCTATAAAATTCACCATATATACTTCCCAATGTGGAAAAATAATAAAAAACTTACAGAACTTTTAAAAAAATACAATAGTGAGGATATAAAAAAGATTGGCGTAGTAATGACTGCTGAATTGGTAGATGCCTATAAATCCAAAAGAGAAGGTGTGGAGGATATATTAAATTCCCTAAGAGAAGCATTTCCCAATAAAGAAATTTATGTTTTCGATGTAGATGGGAACTTTTTAAGCGTAGAGATGGCTAAAAAGGAATATATGAAGGTTTCTGCATCAAATTGGACTGCTACTGCTTATTTTGTAATGAAGAATATCTCCAATAACGCCATACTTGTTGATATGGGCTCTACAACAACAGATATAATTCCAATTAAGAATGGAAAAATTATGGCCTATAAAACAGATCTTGAAAGATTAATGAACAATCAACTTGTATATATAGGGGCCCTTAGAACCCCTCTATCCTTTCTTGGAAATACTGTGGAATACAAAAACTGCACCACAAACATATCCTCAGAATACTTTTCAATAACAGGGGATATAAATGTTATATTAGATAAAATAACAGGTGAACAATACATCTGTGATACTCCTGATGGAGGCCCAAGGGACAAAAAAAATTGCATGATTAGAGTAGCCAGGATACTATGTAGTGATTTGGAGCAGATAAGTGAGGAAGAAATAATTAACATCTCCTCTCAATTCTATGAAAAACTCTTGGATATTATAGGATATAATTTGAATAGGGTATCTAAAAAGTATGATTTAAGTAATATTGTAATCACAGGCCTTGGGGAGGATATATTAAGGGATGCTATAAATAATTGTAAGAATGAACACCACAATACTCCCTATAATATTATATCCATTGAAGAGATGTATGGAAGGGAGGTATCCCTAAGTATTCCAAGTTTTGCAGTGGCTAAACTTCTAAGGGAGAATAAATAAAAACTTTGTGAAATTATGGGTTATAGAAAGAATATTAAAAGAGCGAAAAAAATAAAGGAATTAGCCCTTGAAAGAATAGATATATTGATGAATCTTGCTGAAGAGGAATTTAATAAAGGAAATTATGATAGAATGAAGAGATATATTGAGTTAAGTAGAAAAATTGCCATGAAGGTTAGATTACCCTTTCCAAAAAAGTGGAAAAGGAGAATATGTAAAAACTGCAATACAATATTAATTTTTGGAAAAAATGCAAAGGTAAGAACAAAAAGCGATAAAAACTGTCCCCACGTAGCAATTAAATGTTTAAATTGTGGCAATATAGTTAAAATTCCAATGATTCGAGAGAAAAAATTGAGGAGAAAAAACAAACTTAAAAGTAAACACAATTACCTACACAAAAATTATTAATATATGTCAAGACAGATGAAATAGATAAGTAACTTCAAATATAATATAAGTCCTTCAAATCCACTACAATTGAGGAGATCAACATCATGAAAATGCTGGGAAATAAGATGAACCCTTCAGATCCATTGCATTGTAGGATTTATAATGCCCTTCAAAACATTAGGGGGAATACTATGGAATCTTCAGAGGATATTGAAAATAAAGAAGTATTAGGTAATGATAAAAATTTAGACAGTAGTCTAAAATCGGAAGATTTTGATGGAGAGGATGATCTATCAATAAAGTCTAAAAACTTAAAGGAAATAATGGAAAAACTACAGAGTAGGATAAGGGATGCTGTTGTAGGTAATTGTAAGTTGTCCGATAGGGAAAAGGAAAACATGAAATCTGAAAGTATTAAAACTCATGAGGGGAGTAAAGAAGAATTTGAAGATAGGTCTTGTAATGTTGATCGGGTTGACTATTTAAAGGAAATAAATGAAAAATTGGAAAAATTATCCATTTTGGAAGGAATGGATAATTCAAAAATAGAGGAAACATTAAATCAAATACTGGAAAAAATAAACATTCTTATAGAAAAAAATGATGCATTCTCTTCAAAATTAGAAACAGTAGTTAAGGAGATTGATAAGGTTATAAAAAAATTAGATGATATTTCTGAAAAAACATTAAAATTATACGAAAGTGGAAGTATAACTGTATTGGATGTAATAAACCTCATTAGAGACATTAGTTCTGGAATTAAAGAAATAAAGGAAATACTTAGCAGTAACAACTATGAGGAAATTGATAAGGCCATAGAAATAGCAGATAATTTAAATGATAAAGTAGATATTTATCTAAAAGAGTTTGAAAAGATTAGTAATGAAGTAAGTGCATGAAAAAATTAGTAAGGTGGTTTTATGGTAATTAAAGTTGTAGTAACTGGGGCCCTTGGAAGAATGGGTGGCGGCATAATTAAAACATTATACAAATATCCTGAGGAGTTTAAATTAGTTGCAGCAATAGAAAGTCCCAATCATGAAAAAAAGGGGGAAGATATTGGATTGTTGCATGGTATTGGGAATACTGGTTTGGTTTTAGAAACTTCTGATGAATTGGAGAATATATTGGATAGAACTAAACCTGATGTTCTTGTTGATTTTACTGCTCCAGAACCCTGTGTTAATACCACTAAAATAGCCTCATCAAAGGGGGTAAATTTAGTAATTGGAACAACAGGATTTACGGAATCTCAAAAAAGAGAATTGGAAAATGCCATAAAAAAACACAATGTTTCTGCAATAATTTCTCAAAATTATGCCATAGGTGTAAACATATTTTTTAAAACATTGGAGTTTTTAGCCAAAAAACTTGGGGATTATGATATTGAGATTGTTGAAATGCATCATAGATTCAAAAAAGATGCTCCAAGTGGGACAGCACTAAGGGCCGCTGAAATCATTATGGACAATTTAAATAGAGATTCCTATATAAATTATGGTAGAAATGGGTTAATTGGGGAGAGAAAAAAAGAAGAAATATGTATTCATGCCCTCCGTGGGGGGGATGTTATCGGGGATCATAGTGTAATATTTGCTGGTGATGGGGAGAGATTGGAGATAACTCATAAGGCCAGCAGTAGGCAGGCATTCATAAATGGTGTGATATTGGCAATTAAATTTATTTCACAAAGGGAAAAGGGGATATATAACACATTTGATATGCTAAGTCTTAATGAATAAATAATGCTGAATTGGGTGGAATTTTGAGAGAGTTTATATTAAAGGCAAATAAAGCCATTACCTCAGGAGATATTAATCTAAAGGACCTCCCGGGAAGCTGTGGTAGATTGGATCTAGTATGTAGGTGTGTAAGTAGCGCATTCTTTCTTTCCCATGATTTAAGGAGGGACACTATATTTTACTCAATACATTGTGGGGATCCAAATCCCCCTGTAACTTTAAAATTTGTAGGTTCTGAATTAAAAAGGGTCAGCCCTGATGAAAGGAGTATTGCTCTATTTATAAAAAAGGCATTGGAGCCTGAACATTTAGAAATATGGAGAGAAAGTACTCCAGGAATATATCATGCAAAAAAGGACCTTAGAGAGATAGTACTTGAAAAGGTAAAGGAAAGAAGAAAAATATATTTATTACATAGGGAGGGAGTTCCCTTTGAAAATGTTATTGGCCCTGAAAACTATAATCATATAAAATACAAGAGAGGGTTTGTTTTTATATTGGGGGATCATTATGGATTAACTAAAGAAGATGAAAAGTTTTTGGAAGAAATAAATGTAGAAAAGATTTCAATATCCCCATTAGAGTTGCATGCAAATCATTGTATTGATATTGTTCATAATATATTGGATAAATTGGAACATTTTAATAATATTGTATAGTGTTCAATTCTTTATGGAAGTTAATTAATAATATCGATATAAAATAATTAAATAATAAAATATAGTAAATATTTCACTAATAATATTCAAATATTTATTTCAAATATTGTTAAATTTTTAATCGAATTTATAACAATTCTATTTTAGGTGATAATATGGAGGATGTGCCAAAGGTTGTTGTTTTTAGATTGTGCTCTAATGAGTATGGTTTAAAGGTAGATGAAGTTAGGGAAGTTCTAAAACTTCAAGATATTACTGCATTACCAAATAGTCCTGATTATGTTGTAGGTGTCACAAACATTAGAGGGGAAATAACACCTATTATTGATTTAAGAAAAAAATTAAATATACCAGGCTTCTATGGGACAGACAATGATAAGGATAAGGAAATGTTGGTTATGGTTGTAGAAATTGATAATATTCCCGTGGGTATATTGGTGGATGCAGTGAGTGATGTAATGCAAATACCTAATGAAAACATAGAAAAAATAAATGAAATTGGGAATGATATTGGGGTGGATTATATTGAAGGTATTGGAAAGATAGATAATAGACTTATCATATTATTAAATATTAATAAATTAATAAATCCACAGGGATTTGATTAATTTGTTATATATTAATTTGGTAAATTAATGTTGGAGCATATCAAAGGGTTAGTAATAAATATTGTTTTACTTAAATAATTAATATATATCAATTTAATGTTAAATAACACTAAAAAAATGCTAATAATAAATATGGGGATAATTATGAAAAAAATGAAGGTACTTGTAGTGGATGATTCTGCATTTATGAGAAAAATGATATCAGATATAATAAACTCCGATAGCGAATTGGAGGTAATAGGTACAGCAAAAGATGGTGTGGAGGCTGTAGAATTAACCGAAAAGTTAAATCCTGATGTAATAACCATGGATGTGGAAATGCCCAGAATGACTGGAATTGAAGCAGTGAAAAAAATAATGGAAAAAAATCCCACTCCAATATTAATGTTATCTGCACTTTCAAAAAGGGGCTCAAGAGAAACCTTTGAGGCACTGGAGGCTGGAGCAGTTGATTTTATTCAAAAACCATCTGGTACTATATCCTTGGATATTAGAGAAATAGGTGATGAATTAATAAAAAAGATAAAATCAGTGGCAAAAGCCCGTGTTAGGCCTAGAACTCCTTCTTTAATATCTACAAATACTAAAGAAGAAAAAACTAAAGATGAAAGAGCCAAGAAGGAAGAGCCTACACCCAAGGAAGTTGCAAAAAAAGTATCAACTCTTGAATTGGATATTCCTCCTGAAAAGCTGGATACAATGGCTGTAATGATAGGCTCCTCAACTGGTGGGCCTCCTGTAGTTACAGAGGTAGTTTCTAAACTTCCAAAAAACATGCCTCCCGTATATATAGTACAGCACATGCCCAAGGGATTTACAAAGATGTTTGCCGAGAGAATGAATGCCGAGGCTGCACTCACAGTAAAGGAGGCTGAAGATGGAGAGATGGCAAGACCAGGTTATGCCTATGTAGCACCTGGAGATTATCACATGCTATTAAAGAAAAGGGGGAGGAATGTATATATTGAATTAGATAATAAAATGCCCAAGGTTCATGGTACAAAGCCTTCTGTGGAGGTTACTGCAGAATATGTGGCAAGAATATATGGCGGAAGAACTGTAGCAGTAATGTTATCAGGTATAGGTAGGGATGGGGCAGATGCATATAGAATGATAAAAAATAAAGGGGGAAAAATAATAGCCCAAAGTAAAGATACATGTGTTGTATTTGGAATGCCAAAGGCAGTTATTGAATATGGTATTGCAGATTCCATATTGCCCCCTTCAAAGATACCTGAAGCCATCGTTAAGTATATCAAAAGTATATATAAGGGATAAGTATGGACGACATGGAACAATATAAAGAATTGTTCATGGCTGAGGCTACAGAACATCTACAGGCATTAAATCAAAATTTAGTTGAACTTGAGAATAATCCTGAAAATACAGATATAATTAACTTAATATTTAGATCAGCCCATACTTTGAAAGGATCAGCAAGGACATTAGGATTTGAAAATATATCCAATCTTACCCATCATATGGAAGATATATTGGATTATATTAGGGATGGAAAGATTCCTGTAACTCAGGAAATTATGGACTTACTGTTTAACTGTCTTGATGCCCTTGAAACAATGGTGGATGAAATTGAAGAAGATATCACTGAAACCTCAGTTGATGTGGACTCTATAATTAATGAAATAAAAAGATTAAAAGAAAAATACTTATCAGGCTCAGGGGTAGATGTATCTTCAAAGGAGGAAAAAAAAGATAGTGATGAAGTAAAAAAAGAAGATACATCAACTACTACGGAAAAAGAGGAAGAATCTACTAAAAAAGAGGAATCACTCAAGGTTAAAATAATACTAAAAACCCCAGTAACTACCGTAAAGGTTAAAAGGGTGATATCTAAAACTGAAAATCCCCCTGAGGAGGAGGTAAAAAAGCCAAAGAATCTAAATGATGTTTTAGATCAAATGAGTAAATCTGTAGAAGTCCTTGGAATAATTGCGGATGCCCTTGGATGTAATGATTTAAAGGAGATATTGAAAAAAATAGAAAAATTAGTAAATAGGTTAATGGAAGAAGATATTGTTTTTAATAAACCTGTAATGGAAGCTATAAAGTATTCCTTAGATGCCATGGAAAAAATTGCAAAATCTGTGGAAGAAAGTGGAGATATTACAAATATTGGTATTGATTTATCTGAATTAAATAAAGTATTGGATGAAGCTCTATCCAGCAAGTCCAGTCCAGATGTATCTGAGGAAATTGGAGAATACGATGTAGATTTAGAGCACTCCAAATTTGAATTTGATAAACATGCTGAGCATATTTATAAAATGGTGAAGGAAAATGGATATTCCCTATATCATTTAAAATCTAAAACTTCAGATGATTGTACCTTAAAATCAGTTAGACTTTCAATGGTTTTATCTGCAGTGAAAAAGATAGGAGAAATACTGGAAACAATTCCTAAAGAGGAGATCCTTAAGGAAGGGGACAGCTGTGATGAATTGGAAGTACTATTTTTATCAGATAAGCCTGTAGAGGAAATTAAAAAAATTTTAGATCCTATCTGTGAAATGGAATATATTGTAATGTCTCCTATAGATATAGAATTTGAAGTTGAGAAAGTAGAGTCCTCTGAACATACTGACAAAGGAGAGGGGAGGGATGAATCCACCGAATCTACTTCCAAAGAGAGTAAAGATGAGGAAGATGTTGATGGGGATAAGTTAGATGATGCTTATAAGGTAGAAATTATAATTGATGAAGAGTGTCTTTTAAAATCAGTTAGAGGATATATGGTTTTAAAGGAACTTGAGGACTTAGGGGATGTGGTTAAATCAGAACCTCCTTACGAAAAAATTCAAGAAGGGGAATTTGATGGAACTAAGATTATAATATATCTTATAACAAATAGAGAAGTTGATGACATAAAAGAGGCAGTGTTAAGTATCCCTGAAATAAAAGAAGTTATAATAACTCCTCCTAATTACATGAGAAAAACTGATTCCAAAAGTGAATCAGGGAGTGAAGGGGATTCCTCCACCAAAAGTGCAAAACAGAGTAAAACATCCCCAAAAACACAAACTCCCGCTAAAAAAGGAGGAGGGGGTAGAGCAGCATCAAAAAAATCATCATCTACTCAGACAGTAAGGGTAAATATAGAAAAACTGGATAAACTTATGAATTTAGTTGGTGAATTGGTAATAAATAGGGCCAATTTTGCTCAGATTGCTAATAAATACAATATAAAAGAATTACAAAATGCTGTAAATAGACTTAATATGCTCGCCACTGAACTTCAAGAGGAAGTAATGGCAATGAGGATGATACCAGTATCCTTCATATTCAACAGATTTCCACGAACAGTAAGGGATACTGCAAAGGCCCTTAATAAGGAAGTTGAATTAATAATTGAAGGATCTGATATTGAGTTGGATAGAACAGTATTGGATGAACTTGCAGAGCCATTAACACACATTATAAGAAACTCATTGGATCATGGTATTGAACCCCCTGAAGAGAGGGAAAAAATAGGTAAGCCAAGAAAGGGAGTACTAAAACTAATGGCAACAAGAGAAAGGAACCATGTTCTTATTATTGTTGAAGATGATGGTAGGGGAATAGATCCAGAGGTCATAAAGAAAAAGGCCATAGAGAAGGGCATTATCACGGAAGAAGATGCCAAAAATATGTCCGATCATGAAATTATAAATTTAGTATTCTTACCCGGATTTAGTACTGCTGAAAAGATCTCTGATGTATCTGGACGGGGAGTGGGTATGGATGTTGTGAAATCCAAGATAGAATCCCTTGGAGGTAGTGTAACATTATATTCTGAAAAAGGTAAAGGTACTAGAATAGTACTCCAACTGCCCCTGACAATGGCTATTGTATTGGTACTATTGATTAAATTGGGAGATCAAGTGTATGCCATACCCCTAACCAGTGTTTTAGATGTTACACATGTTAAAAAGGAGGAAATAAAAAACATAGAAGGTCAGGATGCTATATTATATAGGGATCACATACTACCTGTAACTTGGTTAAAGGATATCCTCAATTTCCATGACTATGATAATGATCCTGAGGAGATATATATTGTAGTTATAGAGCGAAATAAGGGAAAAATGGGTGTTGTAGTGGATGATGTTATAGGGCGTGAAGAAATAGTGGTTAAACCATTGGTTGGTATTTTAAAGAATGTTCAAGGTTTTGCAGGTGCCACAATATTGGGTGATGGTAGAGTAGCATTTATTTTAGACTTAAATAATGTGTAGGTTGTTATTATGGTAATAAGGGTAAAAATAGGGGGCCTTGAAGCTGCAAAAAGTCCCGAGGTTCTTGAAACATTACTAGGATCTTGTGTAGCCTTAATGCTATATGACAGAGGGAAAAGAATAGGTGGTATGGCCCATATTATGTTACCCTATACTGATAATACAAAAATTAGAACTCCAGGTAAATATGCAAACACAGCAGTGCCTGCATTAATAACTAAACTGACTATATTAGGTGCAAGACCTAATAAATTAATTGCAAAAATAGCGGGGGGATCAGCCATGTTTAAAGGTTCTGAAACCATGAACATTGGGAAAAAGAATATTGAATCTACAAAGAAGGAATTAAGTAAATATAATATAAGAGTAGTTAAAGAAGATACAGGAGGTGAAGGCAGTAGAACTGTTAAATTCTATTTAAAAGACGGAAAAGTGGAAATATTTCACAAAGGTGGTACTAAAATTATTTAAGGTGAAATCATGGATAAAAAAGTGTTATTATTGGGTATATTATCAATACCTCCAATTATAATATCGATAATGTTGTTTATTTTAGCCCCTACTATTATGGAGAATATGATTATGTATTTAATAGGGGGCATTATTATTTCAGTTGGTATATCTTATTTTATTGCTAATAAAACGTTCCAAAAATTATGTCAATGCAATGAATTATTGGAAAAGATATTTGAAATATTGGAAGTTGATATTTCTGAAATAAATGATTCAGAAAAAATTAGTGAATTGCTAAATCAAATAGAGAAATTAAAAAATAGCAATGACGAGCTTAATAAATATAAAAGAGAGATCAGACGTACAATTAGCGAAATAATAGACGCGCTTAATAAACTTAATACAGGGGATCTAACAGTTCGAATGGATGAAAATAGGAAATACAATAAACTTCAAAAAACATTCAATAGTGCTATTGAAAATATAGCAAATCTAATTGATGAGTTAAGAGATCATGTAAAAAGATTAGATGATGAAATAAATACACTTAGAACAGAATCAGAAAGGGCTAAGGAAATATCAGATC
>DQSV01000001.1 GCA_015663075.1 Methanothermococcus okinawensis
TAGAGTAGTACTTACAAGAACTGAGACAGGTATAAATATAAATTGGTAAGATTAATAACCCTTAATTAATTATTTTTTAATTTTTACTTATTTTTTTAATTGATCAATAAAATATATTCATTAAGTGCCTCCCTGGAGGTGCCTACCAATACCCTCATATACACCTCTTTGGAGGAGATAACTTTCTCTAATTTTCCCCTAACAATTATTTTTTCCCCATTAATGGCCTGACCTGCGTAAGTGTGGGTATAGGATACTACTTCCTTAATACTTGAAGGTTCCAAATTGCACTTCTCTATTAAACTACTATCCAGTATTTCAATATCCTCCACCCCATAGATTGCAGGGTTGTCGAAAGTATATCTGTCATTTATCACCCTACATTGAATTTCAATGGTTCCAATACTTTTGTAAGTAATTTCTCCATACTTTGAGTTTATTTCCTTCCAATCCCTTGTGGCTAATATATCAAACATGGTGTTGTATATTAATCCCCTATTATACTTTCTCCTCTCATGAAAAATAAAGTCATTGTAGGAGATGGTATTATCCTTTATCCTTTTGTTATAGGCCCTTTTCCAAAATTCCTCTGATAGTGGATGAATGATTTTTTTATTTTTTCCATTGTTTTCTTCATTGAAGATGGATTTTAGGATATCCCTTGCCACTTTATGGTTTTCCATACCATATATCACAAAATCAATATCTGAGTTCTTATTGTTTAGTTTTATTGCTGTAGAGCCAGATATTCCCATATATTTATAATCGATACCTCTTTCATAGAATATGTTGGCCAGATATCTGCATTTTTCTTCAAACTTATTTTTACTATTAATTAGTATTTCTTCCAATCTATCCTTGGGAGTTAACACATTAATTATCCTATCCTTTGGAACTGCATGTAATAGAATACCCTTAGTATCATCATAGTATAGATAATCAGGAAAATAATCTCTCAATATTTCATAGGTTTTTTTAGTATTTGTTATTTTAATATATTTTTTTCCATTTAATTGACGTATATCCTTAATATCTAACTCATATTTTTTTATTATCTCTTTATATGGGTTATCTAGATATAGATATCTCAAAAAAGCAAAAATTCGGTCCTTAGGATGTTCATAGGTATTTACTGCGAAAAATCCAATTTCTGTTTCAATAAAATCCCTTAATCTAACTTTTACCATAATTTCCCATTTAAGTATTTTAAATGCTATAATTAATTAATTTAATTTCATTAACTATTTGATTAATTTTTATTTATTTTCCTTTTACTTTAATATTGAGATTACTTTATTATTTTATATTTTTAATTTTAATTATTATTTTTTTTAAGTTATTATAAATAAAAAGGTAATATAAATTGCTAATGTATTTATATATTTTAATTTATTGCTTAATTAAATAAGAAATTTTTTTACATCTACTTATCCATACCCTCTACTATACTACTCTTAAGTGCATTAATTCTTCCCATTAGCAATATCCACTTCAATATTTAGGAACACAGGACCCCTAACATCTATGATTTTATTATTGCCCATAATATATTTTAATGCCCTATCCTCCACCTTTAAATTTACATCTCCAAGGTTTCTAACTATAGGTATTCTAATTTTTAAGTGATCTATATTCGATACAAGGGCCTCCTCTATTTTATGTGCAATTTTAAAGGATATTGAATCAATATATCTTATCTCTGTTGAAACTCCATGGTTTCTTGCCTCTTTAAGAAGTTTAATATAATACTCCTCCTTAATACCTTCATTTGATTCTGGAATGCCTAAGATATTTCCACAATAGACATAGATTTTATTCAATATGGAAGGTCCCAACAACCTCTTACCCTCTTCCCTCTCATATATGGTGATTCTTATGGTTTTTTCCACACTGTAAAATTTTATAATTTTCTTAAGTACTACCTCACAGGGGGCTATTTTATCTCTGTTCAATATACAAATTTCTGCTAAATCCAACCCTAAATTATAAAGTTCATCTGTAATGGGCATTTTATCAATATTTATACTATAGGCAATATCCCTATCACTTAATGCACTATTGTATAATTGAGGATAAACCATCCTTCTTACATCCTCATAGTTGTATATTATCATGGCAAGTCTCTCAACACCAAGGCCCAAATTCATAACAGGAACCTCTATATCATATTTACTCAATGCAATAGGGGAGTATATTCCAAAGGTGGCAACCTCTAACCATTCTCCTAATTTTGGATGGTAGGCATAAACCTCAGTCTGAGTTTCTGGGGCATAGTATTTGCTCTTTTTCTCGTCAGGTCTAAATTGAAATTTAGTAAATCCAAACTGGGAAAGTAATCCCTCTGCAACAGCCATTCCATCATCTATGGAAACCTCCTCTCCAACCATTACACAGGATGCAGAGTGGTAGGTCATAAGATGACTTTTATCCTCCTTTTGTTCCCTTCTAAAGCATCTATCTATAGAGAATAACTTAAAGGGCAGAGATTTTTTACCTATAAGATTGGATAGGGTGATAAACCAGCCAGAGGTCATATGGCTCCTCAATGTTAGAGTTAGGGGCTCAGGAGCCAATTCCCCAAATTCCGGGAATACATTTTCCAATACTTTTAATCCCATTTCATTTGATACCTCAAGGGCATTGGCAATTTCCAATACTAAGTCATCTCCATCCAGTACTCCCTTTTTATAGTCGTGGAGGGTTCTCCTTAAATTCTCTTTTTTTTCAGGAGTTATTTCTATACCTAATTTTTCAATTTCCTGGATTTTATCATATCCTAAGCCCACATCAGGTCTTGGAAGTCCTGCCAAATAGAAACATCTATCCAACACTGCCAAAGCCTCAGGTCCAAACTGTTTATGAATATCCCTTTCATCAACAATTACAGGGTTTATATACTCCTCAAACCCCATTCTTAAATAACTTTGTCTAAGTCTCTCTATTGTATCCATTATGGGATGAGACTTTCCATACTCCATTTTTATTCTTGGATATCTTTTATCTATATGTTTTGGAGGTATTAATTTCTTCGTATTTTTCCATGTCCCTTCAAAATCCTTTTTTGCCATCTCTATAATTTCTTTTTTATTAAACATTTTTTTCTCTCCAAATAATTTTATTTTATTATCATCAAATATAGTATTAATTAATCTATAATAAGATATAATAAAGGGTATATTAAAGGATATAATAAAGGGAGGATTTATTTGCTATAAATAATTTTAAAATATTTTTTTATTAATTTTTATTGATTTAGTATTATTTTATTAAAAAAAATATTGAAAACATATAAAAAATAAAAATAACATAGTAAAGGAGTATATATACACTTAATCATGTTAATATAACAAGATAGAGAAAATAATTATAAAAAATTTTAATAATTATATATTTAATAAAATAAACATTGGAAATCTAAGGGGTTTTTTTATGATAGAATTAATTTATGGATTTATATTTATATTAATTGCCATAATACTGTCAATTAAAGAGAACTTAAAATTAGAAAGGGAATTATTAGTTTCTGCCATATTAGCGTTTATTCAATTGATATTTTTAGGTTATGTTCTTATTTATGTTTTTGAATATGGAGGTATGGCTTTTACATACTTAATTATATGTATAATGATTCTTACGGCAACATATATTGTTAATAATAAAATTAAGGTAATCCATAAAAGAAAAATGTTCATATATCTCTTCTTAACCTTTTTAATTATTACTATTATAACCCTATCCATATTGGTATTTTCAAAGATAATACCCTATGAACCAAAGTATGTTATACCCCTTATGGGCATGGCTATTGGAAATTCCATGAATACAGTCCACCTTGCATTGGATAAAATTATTGATCATATAAAATCCAACAGGGATGAACTATGGGGTTATTTATCATTAGGGGCGGGGGAGTTTCAGGCACTGAAGCCCTTTATGACAATAGCAATTAAATCCTCAATTATGCCCACTATAAATAGGGCAAAATCTGTGGGTATTATATTTATTCCAGGAGCCATGACAGGTATGA
>DQSV01000055.1 GCA_015663075.1 Methanothermococcus okinawensis
AATAGGTTTTTCAGTGTTTTTCATGTTAGGTTTTGCTATTATGGTGTAGGGTTTAAAATCACTACTTGACTCCTCAATAAGATCCCCAACTGCCTTAACCATCATGGATTTACCTACTCCTGGATCTCCCAAAAGTAAAGCATGTCTCTTATTGGTAACTGCACTTAATATAATACTTAAGGCCTCATCCTGACCGATTATTTGATCTATAAGTCGAGGAGAGGGTTTAGGTAATTCATCAGTTGTTTTAAATTTTATGGAAAACATTTATTCACCTTATATTCAATAATTATTTTTTTATTCTATTTTTTTAAATTAATTAGGGCTTCCAAAGGGGATTTTGAATATAAATATAATATAAAATTATAAAAATATAATGAATATAAAATAATATAAAATGAAAATAAATCAATGGAATAATAAAATTTTATAAAATACAATATTTAAATTTTAATATATTTTACAATGTTGGGAATAATAAAAATATATTATATTTAAAGTTTCTATAGATCCATAGTATAAATAATAAATTGGATAAAATATTAATAAAGAAAAATACTTTAAGTCCTCCAACTTAGATTAATATGAAATTTTTATAACGCCCATCCTATTAAAGGATTTTATCTGCCTTTCAGTGCTTAGGGGCATTAAAGAGAATAATAATAAGATCTCTACTTTTTATTATTACTTTTTTTAAATATTTTAAGATCTTAAATTTATTTATTAATAATTTTAAATTATTTTTTAATTTTTTTATAAATTTTTTATTGATTCATTTGAAATTAAGGATTTTTATTATAATATAAATGGTTTTGTTTAGGACTATTATTTTTATATTTTTATAGTATTCATAGTTATTTAAGAAATACTTTCTTTATTTTCAAAAGAGCATAATATATCTTTTAAAATATCTGTAAATTCCAAACTTCTTTCATAAACTTTTTTAGATAATGACTTCCCAAAATCCAAATTTTCTGGTTCTATACCTACTATAATTATTTCAGTATTTATATGGTACTTTATATATTTAACTATTAAACTTAGAGGTAAGGAATGAGTGGAAAAACCCACTTTGGATATATCCTCAGGATCTATTATTTTTATAGTTCCAGGTTCTTCTCCCATTATTGCAGCATCTATTATTATTATTTTATCTGGTTTTTCCTTCCTTAGAACATCTGTAAAGTTTTCAGGAACCACTCCACAATTTAATATAATTATATCATTAGATATTTTATTTATTTCCCTTCTCCCTATCTGATCTGAATCTATATCCTGTTGACAATTATCTTCTTTTAGGTGGTGGTGTTTTAATAAATTTTCAACGATAACTATCCCAACTCCATCATCACCCTTCATAGTATTTCCAATTCCCAATATTACCAATTTTTTACAATCCTTTAAATATTCTTTCAAGGTAGGTTCTATATTATCCAACATCTCACCTACTGTTATTGCCACTATATATTTATTTATAATCATAGCTATCTCAATATAATTTGTCATTATAATTAATGATAAAATATATATACCTTTAAAATAATATAAAATTATAATTATAAAATTTTTATTTTATTACCCTTCCATCATAATTCTATCATAATTCCAATATAATTTTATTATAATTCCATTTTAACCTAATATTACCTTTCTATTATCTTATATCCCTATCATTATCCAGTCATATCCTGTTATTTATATTATACCAACATTTCATAATAAATATTCACTATTATAATTATTTCGTTAGGAATATCTTATAACTATAAACTTTTGGTGGTGAATATGGACTTGCAACTTGCATCCTTTATAGCGGCAGGAGTCTTAGTAGTTGTGGGATTGTATGGTTTTTTCTTTGTGGATAACATAATAAAAAAGGTTATTGCATTATCTATCATTGAAAATGGCGTTAATTTAACATTAGTATCCATGGGATATAGAGAAGGAGGATATGCCCCAATATATTTACCCACTTTAAAATTTCAATTATTTTCTACAAATATGGCCTATCCTCTCCCTCAAGCCTTAGTTCTTACTAATATAGTTATTGGAGCCTCCATGTTGGCCATAATGTTGGCATTATCTGTAGTTTTTTATAAAAAATATAAAACACTTAAAACATCTATCATATTGAAGGAAGATTAATCATTTATTACTTATTTAAATAATGGTGAAAAAAATGGATAATTTTTTGCCCTTGATTGTGGTATTTCCATTAATCATGTCCATAATATTTAGTTATATTTATAAAAGTAAAATTGTTAGAATATTGACATTTTTAATGGCTTTAATTCTTGTTGTATTGCCATTTTTTGGAACTTATGGAACTTACTTCTTTGGAGATCATGCCATTGCCCTTGGTAGCACTTCCCTTACCTCGGGAATTGCATATGTATTAAATCCTGCAAAGAATGTCATGGTATTTACTTTAATGTTAATAGGCTCCTTAATATTAATCTCAGCCACTGGTGAGAAAAAATTAAATGGAATTTTTACCTCTTTAATGTTAATGGGACTTGCAAGTGTTTCTGCAATAATCATGGCAGAGGATATATTTAATCTCTATGTATTTTATGAAATTGCTACAATAACTCAGGCAGGGTTAGTAATAGCCTCAGGTACAGAAAATGCCTATAAGGCGGCATTTAGGTACCTTTTAATTGGGACTATGGCAGGATCATTACTTCTCTTGGGAATAGCCCTTTTACTATCTGCAACAGGTACCCTTAACATAGAGGATATGCGAAATTTCCTTGCAAACAATTCTGCAACTCCTGCAATATACGGGGGATTATTGATGTTAATTATTGGATTGGGCTATGGGGGAGGTCTTCCTCCATTCCATACCATAAAGGCAGACATGTATTCAAGGGCCAGACCCTTTGTGGCCTCAATGCTACAGACCTATTCAAAATTTGTACTTATTGCCCTTATGATAGTAATACTTAAATTATTTGGGGGATTGCCCTATTTCAATATTACTCGTGGGGTATTAATTGCTCTTTCAATAGGTGGAATGGTATTCGGAACAGTTATGGCCCTATTACAAAATGATTATAAGAAACTTTTGGCCTATCACACAATAAGCCAGGGGGGTTATGTGGCAGCAGGATTGGCCATTGGAACCCCCTTAGGAATTGTGGCAGGAATCTTCCATGGAATAAATCATGCCATCTATAAAAGTGCCCTGTTCTTAGGAGCCCATATTGTAAGTAAAGCAAAATCCTCAAATATGGCAAAACTTGGGGGGCTTCTGCCCTTTATGCCCTTTGTTGCATTTATGATATTATGTGCCAAACTTGCCACAATTGGGATTCCTCCGTTAAATGGGTTTCAAAGTAAATTATTACTTATAGATGCTGCCATGAAAGCAAATATACCAGAACTTGCCATTATAATGATATTGGTTAGTATAGGTACTTTTGTCTATATGATGAAGGCCTTTTATTTAATATTTCTAAAACCCTGTAGTGAGGAGCAAATTGAGGAGTATAAGAATATCAAAATTTCAAAGTATTCTGTGTTTTCATTGGCAATTTTAACAGTATTGTGCATTTTATTGGGGATATATCCAGATATTGTAGTTGATAGAATATATCCATTTGCCAAAGATATAGGCATTAATTGGGCCTTAAATAAATAAAAAATTGAAAATAAAATAATAAAATAATAAAATTAATTATAATTTAATAAAATTAAAAATAAAGAAATAAAGGAATAATTAAATAAAAAAATTAATTTAAAATTATTAAAAATTGTTATTAATGATTATCAGTAAAGTTGGGATATTTATGAAGTATGACGAATTTAAAAGAGAGATGGAAAAGGAAGGTACTGGAGACAGTATGTCCGTTGGTGCAGGTTTAACTGGGGAAATAATTTTATATGGCTCCTTAGTTATGGTTATGTTCCTTTTATCCAGGGTATTCAGTGAAGTGTTGTTGGCCATAGTTGGTATTTCAATTATTGGTATTGGTATCTCCACTATGCCTTTAATATTTAAATTTAAGGAGGAAAATTCAAACCAAATGAATATTCAATTGTTTTGGATATCCATATTTGTGGGAGTATTATCTGTTGCCCTCTATCTTGCAAAATAATATTGAATTAATGTTATAATAATTACAAAATATTAATAATAACGTTATATTTTTGGTGGTATTATGGGCGTATTAAGTAGCAATAGGGAAATTGCAGTTTCGTTATCCTTCATACTTTTTGGCTCAGTCATTTTTTATTCCATTTATAGCATAGATGTAGTTGAGGGGATAAATGCACTATATACCAGTACCTACATTATACCAAACTATGTAACTGCCGTATTATTTGATTGGAGGGGATTTGATACCCTTGGGGAGTGTTTTATATTAATAAACTCAGTATTGGTTGCGGGAATGGTTTTTGGAAAGGGATTATTTAATAGGGGGTTTCTTAAGGAGTTATATAGAGATAAAAAAACCTGTGAGGATATGGATTTGGGATTTACCCCCATAATAAAAGTTTTAGCAATTCCTATGAGTATAGTACTTATGCTCTTGGGAATAGTGGTAATACTTGGAGGCCATATCACTCCAGGAGGAGGGTTTCAAGGGGGCTCCTTAATTGCTGCTGCCTATGTTTTAGCTATAATCTCCTTTGGGATAAGGAAATGTCCAATAAACTTTAGCCATAAATTTTTAGAGACTCTTGAAAGTTTTGGAGCCTTAACCTTTCTTATCTTAGGGTTATTAGGTATGGCCATTTCAGGATATTATTTGTTTAATGTTGGGGAGATTTATGGGATGAATCCCTTTCCCTCTCCACTGAGCATAGCCCAAAATGGCTCACTTAATGTGGGGATTATTCCCTATTTAAATATGGCAGTGGGTTTAAAGGTATTGGCAGGACTATCAACCATAACTACCCTATTAATTAGCGAGAGAATAATCTTCAAAAATATAAAAGATTAATTAAAATTATGGGATACTATGATAAATTATGGAGTAATCACAATAAATACTATGTTTTTGCCATTTATTGGTTTGATTATGGGATTCATATTGGGCAGAAGAATAACTGTTAAATTAAATGTATGGTTTTACTTAATTGTTGGTTTATTTATTGGGTATTTATTAGGTGCATTGCCCTATTATGAGTTTCCTATGTCCTATTCCTTTCTACTCTCTTTAATCGGTTTATTACTTGGGAACTTTATAAATAAATATTTAAAATAAATCCTGTGGTATTATGATCATAACAGATGTAAAAAAGTGTTTAAACAACGAAAAATGCAGGGAGGCCTCTAAAAATAACCTACCAATATGTATAGAAGTATGTCCAACAAATGCTATTATTATGTTAGATGGCAAATCCTATTCTTGCATTACCTGTGGAGCCTGTGCAAGGGAGTGTCCTAATAAGGCCATTAAGAAAAATGAATTTGGAGGATATTACGTAGATAGGAAAAAATGCAATGGCTGTGGTACCTGTGAAGTAGTGTGTCCTATAAATATAATTAAAATAAAAAAAGAGGAAAAAATAATAGGTAATAGAAAAAGAGAGGTAGCCTATCCTGAAGGTATATGTGTAATGTGTGGCTTATGTGTGGAAACCTGCCCACATAATGGGAGGATATTTTTTGATCTTAGGGATTTAAAGAATAAAAAAAATAAGGCACTTGCAGATAGGTATCTCCAAATATTTAACAAAAATAAGGAAAAGAAAGGATCATTATCCCTTCAAGAAAAAAGGGAAAAAGAATCAATATCCAGTAGAACCTTAAAGGTTAGGGTTTCAATAAATATAAATAGGGATTTATGTAGGGATTGTGGAAAGTGTATATATTCATGTCCAAGAAATACCATCTTAGAAAAACATGAGGTAGATGGCTGCACTAAGTGTAATCTATGTGGAGAGGCCTGCCCTGTAGATGCCATTACTAATGGTAATGTTGATGATGCAAAATGTGTATTGTGTGGAAATTGTATTGGTAAATGTCCAAAGGATGTATTGAAAATAGAAAATTTTAAGGTATCTAAGACTAAGGAAGATAGAGAAATCATCCCATTGAGATACTGTATAAATTGTGGTTTATGTGTCGATAAATGTCCCAAGGGGGCTCTAAAAATCAAAGATAATAGAATACTCTATGATCCAAACCTCTGTAATATGTGTGGTGTATGTGTAAAAATATGTCCTCAGGGAGTTAGAGTTAAAAGGGGAGAGAAGGTAGATGGTGGTTGTGTATTATGTGGAATATGTATGGAAAGTTGCCCAGAAAATGCCATATCCATAAAGAAAATTGAAAAATTCCAAAGTATTAAAGATAAAAATTGTATATTCTGTGGTACCTGCTCAAATGTGTGTCCTGTGGATGCCATTACTGTAAAAATTTTGAAAATTAAAGGAAGTAATAAAAATGAAAGTAATTCCATTGGAGAGATCCTATTTAATGAAAATTGCATAATGTGTGAGAATTGTGCTATTCACTGTCCAAGGGATGTTATTCCAAATACTACAGGATATAAAAAGGTTGTGGACAGGGAAAATTCCTTTATTAGGACAGATTTTGACTTCTGTGTTAAGTGTGGGTTATGCAATAGAATATGCCCTGTGAATGCCATAGATATGGGGGAGATTCAATGGGAAAACTGCGAGTACTGTTCAGCATGTGTAAATATATGCCCTGCCCATGCCATTACAATCTATAGAACTTGGATTGAAAAGGAATAGTAGTTAAGAAGGGTAATAATGGTCAAAGGTGCTAATATGGAGGATCCTTCCTTTAAAAATCTTGCCAAAATATTTATTTCAGGATTTTATAAAAATCTTGAGAGGATAATCTTTGGAGCTGATATTTATACCTCAAAGGAAATGAGAAACAAAATAATCTCTGGTGTAAAACTTCCAAGGAGTGTTTTTGAGGACCTATGTATTGGATGTTCAGGATGCGCCAATGCCTGTCCAACGGGATGCATAAAAATGAAAAGAATAGAGCCTGTTAAATTAACTGATAATTATGTAAAAAATGCCATACCTAAGATAGATCCAATGGGTTGTATATACTGTTTATATTGCCATGATTTCTGCCCTGTATTTTCCATATTCAATGAAATATCTCCTATTCATCCAAGGCATGTTGGGGAGGAGTATATTGAAGTGGATTTATCCGAGATGTTTGATAAGCCAGTAAATATTCCTGAAAAGCAATTAAAGAAAATTGCAAGTATTCTCTCTATAAACCTTTCTAGGTTATTAAAGAAGAGAAAATGAAAAATAATAGGGGAAAATTAAATTATAAAGAAAATTAAATAAAATGGGATTAAATTATATATGACCTAAAAAGATCGTTTATATTATAACAAAAAACTTAATTCTAAAAGAAACCTTATAAAAAATATTAATAATAAAATATTATAAAAAAAATAATTAAAATAAAATATTAATTTTTTTAAAAAATTATAAAATCATTTAGCATTAATGATAAAAAATCGAGGCATAACTAATCTTTCAATAACAGAAAATTCTGTAAAGTTTAGCACTCTTTTACTTCCTTACCGTAATGCTAACCAGC
>DQSV01000050.1 GCA_015663075.1 Methanothermococcus okinawensis
TAATGGTTACAGAAATGTCCCATCCTGGAGCTCTTAGGTTTATGGCACCAGTTTCTGATGATCTTGCAGAAATGGCTAAAAAATTAAATGTAGATGCTATTGTGGCTCCCTCCACAAGACCTGAAAGATTGCAACATATAAAAAATATTGTAGAAGATATTCCCATAATATCTCCAGGTATAGGAGCCCAAGGGGGCCATATAGATGAGGTATTAAGAATATTAGGAGAAGAAGATTATATTATAGTAGGTAGGGGAATATATGAAAGTGAAAATCCGAGAGAGGAGGCACATAAATATTACAAATTGTTAAAATAATAAATAATAGAATTTTATATTTTATAGTTTATTTTAATATGATTTAAGTAATATTTTAAAGAATAACTTAAAGATAAAAGGGATATTATGAAGTTAGATAAAATAAAATTTGTCGAAGATAAAGTAATTTTAAATTCCATGAAGGATGTTTTTGAGAGTGAAATTGCTGAACTTGAAAGGGAGTTAAAGGAATTATATGAAAAATATAACATTAAAAGTAGTGAGGAAATTAAATTAATAGAGTCCAAGGAGGATGAAGAAAGTAATAAAGATTTTGATAGAATTATGGAGATAGAACATCAACTAAAGGACTTAAAGAAATTTTTAAGGGAAGTTAATCTAAAAATCATATAATTATTATCCTGGAAGCATGATAAAATAATTAGGATAGAAAATGATTAAAAATAATTAAAATAAGGATGATGGGAAACTATGAAAGTTATAATCACAAGGCCTTTGGAGCAAGGGGTGGAATTTGCCAATTTATTAAAAAAGGAGGAAAAGGATTTTGAGCCCGTGCTATTACCCACCTTAGAGTTAATATATAATAAAATACCTATTAATATAGATGAATATGATTGGATAGTATTTACCAGCCCGAGGGGAGTTAAGGGCCTTTTTAAAAACTTAGATGAGGAAGGATTAAAAAAAATAAAAGAGAAAAAAATAGGGGCAATTGGCATAGAAACTGCAAGAGAATTTAGAAGAACATTTAATATGGAAGTAGATGTAGTTCCAAAGGAGTATACCGCTGAAAGTCTTTTGGAATCATTAAAGGGGAGACTAAGTAAGAAGGATAGAATTTTATTGCCAACAACACCTGCATCAAGGGATATACTACCTAAGAACCTTAACGGAGATGTGATCCATGTATACTATTCCAAGGAACCAGATAATTTGAAGTATAAAATAAGTATGGATTTAAAGGATAAGTTGTCTAAAGAAAAGGATAGGAATGTGGTACTTACCTTTACAAGTGCTCTAACTGCAAAGAATTTTTTTAAATATGTGGATGAAGAATTTTTAAATATGCTAAAAAAACAATATATTGTTTCCATAGGTCCAATTACCAATAGGGCCGTGGGAAGATATGGCGGTCTTAAAGGATATATTCCAAAAGAATATACAATTAAGGGAATGATTGAAGTTATTAAATATTTAAAAAAATAAAAGAATATATAAAAAATAAAAATTAATAATTATAAAAATTAATAATATGAGATTATGTTATGTATTATGTTTTAAGAATATACAATTAATTATAAATATAAAAATATAAAATAATAAAAAAGTTAATAGTGATTATATGAAAATAGGAATTATTTCAGATACTCACGATCATTTAATAAATATAAGAAAGGCTGTGGATATATTTAATAGGGAAAATGTAGATATTGTTATTCACTGTGGAGATTTTGTCTCTTTATTTGTTATAAAGGAATTTGAAAAATTAAATGCAAAAATTTTTGCAGTTTATGGCAATAATGATGGCGAAAAGGGAAAATTAAAGGAATGGTTAAAAAATATAAATAGCAAAAATAAAATAGAGGAATATTTAACCTTTGAAGTGGATTCTTTAAAATTCTTTATTTTGCATGGCACCAACAAAGAGGTATTGGATGCCGTAATAGGATCTAAAAAATATGATGTTGTAGTATATGGCCATACCCATGAAAGGGTATTTAAAGAAATTGATAATATTATTGTAATAAACCCTGGAGAATGCTGCGGGTATTTAAGTGGCATAGGTACCATTGGGATATTTGATACAGATTCAAAGGAATATAGGGAGATTGAATTATAATATGGAATTATAATTCTAAAGATAACATACAAATAATATTATTGCAAATATAAAATACAAATAATTAATACTTCATAGTTATTTGATATGCTTTGTCAGCCCAGTAGTCCAATATTTCATTAATATTTTTATAATTTGCCATGCCCTTTTTCCTGGCTATTCTTTTTAATTTACATATAGTATTTTTCATTTCATATTCAGACATCAAAGGAGCACTTAGTAATATGGCTATTGCTACCATATCTATCTCATCTATGGTAGGATTAACTTTTTCCTCCATAAAACCCACCTTTTAATACTGATCATATATTTATTATATTTAAAAAATATTTTATATATATTAAAGAAAACTTTAATATTTATACTTTGTGAAATTGTTAGTAGTAATAGTATATATTTTAGTAATACTATTTAATATTTACTGTATATTAGTATTACCAAATATATAATTAAAGTATGTAAAAGATAATTTCAATTATAACAATAGGTGATATTATGAAAATATCCATTATTGGAGCCTCTGGAAGAATAGGATCTGCAGTATCCTTTTTAATTGCAAGAGAACATTCCATAAAACACACTGTTTTAATATCTCGGGAAAAATCCCTAAATAAATTAGAGGGAATTAAAATGGACATGTATGATGCCCTTGCTGCTGAATCAAGCGATGCGGAGATTGAGGTGTATGGTGATAATGATATCCCAAATGCTGTAGAGGGTAGTGAAATTACAGTTATTTCTGCAGGGGTTTCAAGAAATGATAATATGTCAAGAACAGATCTGGCGAAAATAAATGCAAAAATAATAAAAAAGTATGTCAGAGAGATATCTAAAACCTGTGATACCAAATTATTCATAGTAACAAATCCTGTGGATATTATGACCCAAAAGGCATTATTTGAAAGCGGATATGATAAAAATCAAGTTTTTGGATTGGGTACTCACTTAGATTCTATGAGATTTAAGGTGGCAATTGCAAAATATTTTGGAGTACATATAGGAGAGGTAAGAACTAGAATAATAGGGGAGCATGGGGATACCATGGTACCATTATTAAGTGCTACTGCAATTGGGGGCATACCAATAAATAGACTGCCAAATTATGAAAACCTACCCTATGAAGAAATAACAGAATTTGTAAAAAATAGAGGAAAGGAGATAATTAAACTTAAAGGGGGCTCAGAGTATGGCCCTGCATCGGCAATAGTAAATGTTATTAAATCTATAATAAATGATGATAAAAGAATATTAACACTATCTGCCTATCTTGAAGGTGAAATAGATGGTATAACTGATATATGTATAGGAGCTCCCGTTAAGTTAGGTAGAAATGGAGTGGAGGAAATAGTTCCTATAAAAATGAGTCCTAATGAACTTGAGGCATTTAATCATTCTGTTAGTGTTTTAAAAAACCATTGGGAGATTATCAAAAATATATAATATATATAATAATATTCCAAAAGAGGAGGCTTTTAACTATAATTCAGTTGCTATCAATAAATATTTTTAACACCACCTTTATCTAAGCAGTTCAGTTCCTTATGAATATATAGTATTTATATAGTTTAAAATATATATAAATAGCATTTAATATTGGACATTTTTACATGTTAAAATTTAAAGGGTGAATCCTGTGGAGCCTAAGATAAACATAGTAAATGTGGTAGTATCCACCAAAATAGGAAATGATATTGATTTAGAACATGCTGCCGATGTATTGGAAAATGCCGAGTATGAACCTGAACAATTTCCTGGCTTAGTTTGTAGACTAAATGATCCAAAGGTAGCATTACTAATATTTAGAAGTGGTAAATTAAACTGCACAGGTGCCAAAAGCAAAGAAGATGCTGAAATTGCCATAAAAAAAATTATTAAAAAACTAAAAGAAGCCAACTTTGACATAGATGAAAATCCAGGGATAAAGGTTCAAAACATGGTTGCTACGGCTGAACTTGGTATAGAGCCTAACTTGGATAAAATATCTACATTGGAAGGAACAGAATATGAACCTGAACAATTTCCTGGCCTGGTTTATAGGTTAAATGAACCTAAGGTTGTAGTACTAATATTTGGAAGTGGAAAGGTGGTTATTACAGGTTTGAAAAATGAAAAGGATGCCTACCTTGCACTAAATAATATACTAAATGTTTTAAATGAGTTAGAAGAAGATTATTTTTAAAGTGATAAAGTGATTGTTATAGTGGATTACAATGCAGGGAATCTAAGAAGTATTGTAAAGGCTATTGAATTATACTCTAAAAAAGAAAAAATTAAAATAACAAGCAATCCTGAAGATATAAGTACTGGCGACAAAATAATACTCCCAGGAGTGGGCAATTTCAAAAATGCCATACTAAACCTATCAAAGGAGACCAATGGAACCTCAATAAGAGATGCAATATGCCAAAGTATAGAAAATAAAGTCCCATTTCTGGGCATTTGCTTGGGAATGCATCTTTTAATGGAAAATAGTGAAGAAGGAGAAGATTCAAAGGGATTGGGTATTATAAAGGGAACTGTTATAAAATTTAAGGATTCTGTTGAAAAAATACCTCACATGGGGTGGAATAATGTGGAGCAATTAGTGGATATACCACTATTTGAAGGGATAAAAAACAGTGAGTATTTTTATTTCGTACATTCTTACCATGTAAACCCCATTGACAAGGGGGTTGTTGCTGGTGTAAGTGAGTATGGGTATAAATTTCCCTGTGTGTTATGGAAGAAAAATGTATATTCTGTTCAATTCCATCCTGAGAAAAGTGGGAAATCAGGATTAAAAATGATAGAAAATTTTGTAGAGTTAATTTAGAATATTTTTAATGATGTGTATTAGATTCTAAATGATTATTATTTTAATGAAAATAAATTTTTTAAATATTTATTTTTTTAAATTTTATTTTTTTTATTTTTTTTAATTATTTAAGTAGTATATTTCCCATGTAAATTGCCAGTATTGCAAATATTATAAAGAAAATTAATTGCTGATTTCTTATTATTTTCTTTCTTTTTTTAATATATTCATCCTTACACTTTTCAGAGCAGAAGGTTTCCTCTGGAGGTATGGAGATTCCACAATTTAAACAGTGCCTATGTTTTTCCATAAAAGACTCTCCCTTTTTTTTACTTAATAAATACATATAAAAAATATTTACTCCTCCTTAGGTAATATAATTGTACCATTATGCCTATCGCTTAATGAATTTAATATTTCTTCAGGAGTTCCTTTAATGACGATTGTTTTTAATTTTGCCCTATCTATTATCTTAGAGGCTAAAGGATCCACAATTGAGGAAGAACCTGCATTTATGGAAGAAGAACTTGTAATATTTAATAATTCCTTGGTTGTTAAAGTTCTTATCTTTTCTGCATCATGGTATTTATTAGGGTCCTTAGTATATACTCCATCTACGTTGGTGGCTATAATTAGTAGATCTGCACCTATGTATTCTGCCAGAGAGGCTGCAACAGCATCTGTGGTATGGGCAGGATGAGTGCCCCCCATAACAACGATTTTATTTAAATTTAACATTAATTCAGCCTCTTTAAAATTCTCTGGAACCTTTTTTATGGAATAATCTCCAAGGGCAGATATTAGAACCATACTATTCATTCTTGTAGATAATATACCTATTTCATCACAGAATGCTTCATTGGTAAATTCCCGAGCAATGGATATGTACTTCCTGGCAGTATATCCCCCTCCAACTACAATACATAAATCATGTTTTAAGTCCTTTATTTTTTTAAATACTTCGGCATATTTTTTAATGTTTTCTAAGGAGGGTCCTTCTTTTGGCATAATCACAGAACCGCCCAATGCAAAAACCAATTTCATACTATTACCTCTTCTTTGATTTAATTATTAATATTTAATATTATCGTAATATATTTAACATTATTTTAGGGTGCTACATTCCTTAGTGTTTGGAGCACCTAAGAAGAATAATGGGATTTTTACTTTTATATATTTGTTCCTTCTCAGGTATTTGTAGTCTTAAACATTTTTTATTTTTTTAAATTATTTTTTTAAAGGTTTATTATTTTTTTATAATTTTTATTTATTAGTATTGTATTGTATTTATAAAATAAAAAATAACATTAAACTATATTAAAATAAATTGATAATTGATTATTAATATTGGGTGATTTAATGGATATAATAAACACAATTAAGGTTTTTATCTATCAACACTATATTGAGCCAATTAATAAAGAATCTGGATATAACTATGTTCAAGAAATCACTTATGGTATTCTGTTGTTTTTCATGGTTTATGTATTCTATAGGTCCTGTAGAATGTTAAATATATCGATTGATAGGAGATTTGCAACAGTTACTATTTTTTATGTAATTCTTATTTCACTAATTAGGGCCCTTGTTGATGCAGGGGATATACCTCGTAGTTATTTTACTGTAACTCCTGGAATTGTAGTTGTGATGGGTATATACTATATGTTTAATATTATTATATCAGGTTTAATACTTAAAAAAGAAAAATATCATGTTTTAGCGATAATAATGGCAATAATTCCCACAATCTATTTATTAATTATCTTTATTAAAGGTATAGTGCATATTGAGGCATTTTTTTATGTGTTCCTTATAGTGGGTATGATCTATGGCGCTATAATATATACGTTTAAAAAAATAGATTTTTTAAAAAATAACTTAAAGTTAGATTCAATAGATAAATATGCCATTCTATCCCAATTGGTAGATGCCACATCAACAGCCATAGGTATTGGAGTTTATGGATATTGGGAACAGCATCCCTTACCAAGGTTCTTTATGGATATCTTTGGACCTTATGTGATGATACCTTTAAAATTAACTGTAGTTCTTTTTGTATTGTACATTATAAATAAGGAGATAGAGGATAAAGACCTAAGAAATATATTAAAAATCACTATTATGGCATTGGGTCTTGCACCTGGATTAAGAGATTTATTTAGAACTATATTAGGGGTTTAAGAATATATATTTTTACCATTATTGTTTTAAATAAAACTATTTATAGTCAATAGCATAATTTTCTAAATCTACAATTTACAATATAAAAAATAAATAAAATAATTTAAAAAAATTAAAAGTAATAAAAAATAAAATTAAAAATATAAAATAAATAAAATAATCCCAATCTTAAGATAAAATGGAAAAAACAAAATACTTAGAGATATAAAAAAATAAATACTCAATCATGCTACTTAAGGATATATAAAAGCAAATAAAAAAGTAGAAAATCCTGCCACCATGCCCCTTCCCCTTATACTCCCAAATACTGGAAGTGCAGAGAAATCTTTTAAATATGATTTCTACACCATATGGGTTTAAAATGTTATATGATTTACTATATATATTTATATTGAAAATACAAAATCTACCTAAAAAATATATTTATTAAATCAAAATCATAAAGCATTCTATCAAAAGAGATAGATTTATAATTTATTTATTATTATTTATGTTTTTAGTATTCTTTATTATTGATTATTGATTATTTTATTAATTGATTAATTTTATTCTTATTCTAAAAATAGATTATTTTATTATTTTTTTATAATTTCTTAGGTGATATAAAAATGGAAATGAGATTTGGAAAATATGGGGGACAGTATGTTCCAGAAGTACTTATACCATCCTTAAAGGAGTTGGAAAAGGCCTACAAAGAGTATAAGGATGATCCTGAGTTTAAGGAGGAACTTGATTACTACTTAAAGAACTATGCTGGAAGGGAAACTCCTTTATATTTCGCTGAGAATCTTACAAAGAAAATTGGCGGGGCCAAGATATATTTAAAAAGAGAGGATCTATTACTCGGGGGAGCCCATAAAATAAATAACAGTATTGGCCAAGCTCTTTTGGCAAAGAAAATGGGTAAAACAAGATTAATAGCCGAAACTGGAGCAGGAGAGCATGGTTTGTCATCTGCAATGGTTGGGGCACTCTTTAAAATGAAGACTAGAATATACATGGGAGCAATAGATGTTGAAAGGCAAAAATTAAATGTATATAAAATGAAATTACATGGGGCCGAGGTATATCCTGTAGAATCAGGTTCAAAAACACTAAAGGATGCCATAAATGAAGCATTAAGGGATTGGGTAGAAACCTTTGAGGATACATATTATTTAATAGGTTCCGTTGTAGGTCCCTATCCCTATCCCTCAATAGTTAGGGATTTCCAATCTGTTATAGGAAAGGAGGCTAAAAAACAGATACTTGATATAGAAGGAAAACTTCCAGAGTGTATTGTTGCCTGTGTAGGAGGAGGAAGCAATTCCATAGGTATTTTTAATGAATTTAAAAATTATAAAGAAGTTAAATTGATTGGAGTGGAGGCCGCTGGAGAGGGACTTGATACTGAAAAACATGCTGCTGCACTACTTAAAGGTAAGGAAGGAATACTTCATGGAATGCTCTCCTACTTTTTACAGGATGAGGATGGACAGATTAGGCCAACCCATAGTATCTCTGCAGGACTTGACTATCCAGGGGTAGGTCCTGAGCATGCCTATCTTAAAGATATGGGGGCAGTGGAATATGTGGGAATAACAGATGAAGAGGCATTAAATGCATTCTTAGAACTTTCTAAAACTGAGGGAATTATTCCCGCCCTTGAATCCTCCCATGCCCTTGCCCATGCAATGAAAATTGCCAAGGAAATGGACAGTGATGAGATTATTATAGTCAATCTCTCAGGAAGGGGGGATAAAGATTTGGACACAGTTATGAATTATGTTAAATTCTAAGAATTTTAAAATAAAATTATTTATTAAATTATTAAAAATTATTAAAAAATTGTTGGAAGTGGTTTTTATGGATAAAAAATTAGTTAGTTTTATAGTTGCAGGGGATCCAAATCCAGAGGCAACATTAAAATTTATGAAGGCCCTAAGTAAGCACTCCGATATAATAGAATTGGGCATCCCATTTAGTGATCCTATGGCAGATGGAGAAACAATTCAAATGGCAGATATTAGAGCATTAAATAATGGAATGAAAGTTTCCAAAGTCTTTGACATTATTAGAGAGTTTAGAAAGTATTCAAATACTCCAATAGTTGTAATGACCTACTATAACCCAGTGTTTAATATGGGATTGGAAAGGTTTTTAAAGGAATTGAAGGAATCTGGAGGCAATGGTTTAATAGTAGTCGATTTACCTGTTGAAGACTCAGAGGAATATCTCTCTCTATGTAAAAAATATGGTATAAATACAATATTTCTTGCTGCTCCAAATACTTCAGAGGATAGGATTAAAAGAATTGATAATGCCAGTTCCATGTTTGTCTATTTAGTTTCACTCTATGGTACTACAGGAGTTAGAAGGGAGATTTCCAACTTGGCTATTGATTTTTTAAAAAGAACTAAAAAATTATGCAAAAATCCAGTTTATGTTGGTTTTGGAATATCAGAGAAGGAGCATGCTAAGAGGTTTATTGAAAATGGGGCTGATGGAGTTGTTGTAGGTAGTGCCTATGTAAAAATAATTGAAGAATATGGAGATTCAGAGGAAACAGCTAAAAAACTTGAAGAAAAGGCAATGGAATTAAAGGAAGGAATTTTAGAGGGCAGTAAATAGTAATACATTATTTTAACTTTATTTTTTGTACAAAGTTCTGACTATATTTAAGTATATCTCAAAAAGGGAAGTAAAGATTGTTAATATAAGATGTTATCATGGTTGTGAGATAGCCTGTGTAGAGATGAAAAGCATATTGACCTATTGACCTACTTTACATAAGTGCTGCAAAAAACACGATTTAACTATTCCTAAGAAAAAAGAAGGGACTTTGCTGAATGGTTAAAAGGAGAAACTACCATAGGTGATAAAAAAATACTACTAAGGCAAATTATTATTTATTAGTTCTAATAAAAATTAGTGTTTATAAATATTATTTTTATTCTACAATAATGGATCTTGCCATACCCCGTCCCATGGCTAACTTACAATTACCCACTCTAACAATAACTGGTCCCCTGTCATTTGAAATAACAGTTATTCTTGCACCTGGTACTATTCCTAAATTATAAAGTTTATTACAGTTGCTTTTTATTTCCTTAACAGTGTATGTGCCTAATTTTTTATTTGCAAGGCTATCTGCCATTGCCATCACCGTCTATTTTTAATTTATAGTTAAACCTATAATATCTTAAACTTATTAATTCACAACATGAGTATAGGTTAAAGATGACCTAATAAAGAGTATTTCATTAAATATAATCTCTACCTTATCCTAAAATAAGGTTCATAATGTAGTACTTAAGAAGTACCCTTTTCCTCAGTGCTCAGGAGGATTAACGAGAATGACGAAGAGATTCTATTTTTTATCATATACTCCTTTTTGATATTTTAAAATCTAATATTTCTTATTTTATCCTAGTTATCCTTTATTTTTTATTTTATTTTTTTAATTATTTTAAATTGTTTATTATTTTTTTGTAGTTATTATCTTTTTAATTATTTTGAATTAAGTTTTTTTATTATTGTAAAAGTTTTGTTTATGACAGTATATATTCCATATTCAACATTAAAAACTATTATAATAAATGAGTATAAAGAGATTTAACTAAATCCTAGTAATCTTCCAACATTGTAGGCCACTATTCCCAAAGTTGTTGCCAGTACTAAGTTATAACCCACTGCAAATAGGGTCCATTTCAAATTATTTGTTTCATAATGTATAGTTGCTATGGTGGCAAGACAGGGTACATATACAACTGTTACTAAGGTTAAAACAAAGGCCTTTAATGGAGTTAATGCCCCAACTATATCTCCATTGTAGGCAATCTTCATTGTAGATACTACCAATTCCTTAGCAGTGATTCCAAATATTAGTGCAAGAGTTCCCCTCCAATCTATTCCCATTAATAGAGTAATAGGTTCAAGCATCTTCCCCAACATTATACCATAACTGTTATCTGGGTTTGGATAATTCAATAAATAGTAAAACAGTATGGATGCTGCCAATATAACAGTACCTGCCCTCCTTAGGAAAGATTTACTATGGGCCCAGGTTCTTTTAAATATATAATTCCAATCTGGCAATCTGTAGGGGGGTAATTCAAAGATAGGTTCCTCAGGTTCTCCCTTTACAATTAATTTACTAATTAAATAGGCCATTATTCCCATCAGGGAAAGGGATATTAATACAATGCTCAATGCAAATAAACCAGCATATTGGGAAAAGAATGCTGTAGCCATAAACCCTATTACTACGAATCTAGCAGAACAGGGGACTAATGGAGCCACCAATATTGTAATAAGTCGCTTCATAGGATTAGACATACCTCTTGTAGTCATTAATCCAGGAACTGTACATCCAAAACTTACCATAATAGGAATGATAGAACTCCCACTGAGGCCTATTTTAGCCATTACATTATGAAATAGGGCTGTTACCCTTGATAGATATCCACAATCCTCCAATATGGCAAGGGATAACATCATAAAGGCTATGTATGGGAAAAATACCAATACTCCTCCAACTCCCCCAATTATTCCATCTACAACAACCCCTCTATATGCTTCAGGGAGCATTCTACCTACATATTCACCTAAATACTCAAATAGCATTTCAATAGGTCCTATAAAGATATTCCCTAATCCCATAACAAAACTATACAAAATATACATTATAAATGCAAATATTACAAATCCATAAATTGGATGTAGAAGTATTTTATCAACATCATCATAAACTATGTTCTCAGTCCAAATTCCCTTTAATATCTCATCGGCTTTATTATACCTCTGTTCAACAACATAACTTTCTATATCATGTTTTATTTCCCTTTCTATTTCCTCCTTTATTTTATTGGCATGATTTAGTAAATCCTCATTCTTTTTAAATAACTCCACAACCTCAGGATCCCCTTCAAGGAAGGCTAAGGCAAGGTATCTCTTTGGAACCTTCTTAAACTTTTCATCAATATTAGTTATATATTCATCTAAATTATTCATTATTTTTTCAATGGCATTCTCCAGTAATTCAGAGTATTTAATTTCACAGGATACAGGTTTGTAGTTATATATTGTTTCCTTTAGATCCTCTATTCCTATTTTATACCTACCTGATGTTTTTATTACTGGCAATCCTCCAAGTTTCTTACTAAGTTTCTTTTCATCAATTTTTGCATCGTGTTTTTCAGTCTCATCTATGAAATTTAGACAGATTATTGGTGATCTTCCAAGTTCTATTAATTGTAGAGTTAGATATAAGTTTCTGTTTATATTGTTAGTATCTATTACATCCACCAAGATGGAGTCTTCATTTTCAATTATGAAGTCTCGAGATATTTTTTGATCCAAGGAGTCAGATTTTAGAGAGTATATCCCTGGTAAATCCACTATATTAAATTCAGTATCCTTATACTTTAATACACCTTCCTTTTTTTCAACAGTTACACCTGGCCAATTTCCAACACGTTGGGTCATTCCTGTCAATGCATTGAATAATGTAGTTTTTCCAACATTGGGTTGACCCACTAAGGCTACTATTTTTTGATTTATACTCATGCGACATCAACCTTAACAAATAAAATTTTTAAATGTATTTTAACAGCACCTATTTTTAACTACACTTAAATTTTTTAATTGTAGTTAAGTATACAATTATAAATCTATATATAAACTTTTGGTAGTTTTTAGGACTGTCAAGATAGAACAAATAATAAAAATATTGTTAGTAGTAGTGATTAATATATTATGACTTAAAATCACTGTTAGGTCATCCATATGATAGAGGATGAATATCTATGGACATTTAAAGTATTAAGGCTAAAGTGCAAGATAGTCCTCTTTGAAAATTTCTTAACTTGATAGTGTCAATATGGTAAAAAATAATTACTGGTGAATAAATGTATAAATACTTTGAAACTATGGCAGATATTGGAATTATTGCTGAAGAAAATAGTCTTGAAAGAGTATTTGAAGAATCTGCAAGGGCATTATCCAATTTAATGGTTGATATTCACTCCATTGATAAAAAAATTAAAAGAAAGATAATTGTATGTTCTGAGGATCTTTATGGATTACTCTATGATTTTTTAACTAACCTTTTAATAATATGTGATAGTGAAGGAATAATATTTTCAGATTATGATGTTAAAATATATAATAATGGAGAATATGTATTGGAATGCATGGCCTATGGCGAGGAATTAAATAAGGAAAAACACAGTCCTAAGATGGATGTAAAGGCAATAACCTATCATAAAATGGAGATAAAGGAAGAAAATGGAAAAAATATTATAAAATATATTGTTGATATATAGGGGTGGTTTTTTGATTGTTGAGGTATTTTCCTCCATTATGGGTGAGGGAAAGTATATAGGTCGAAGATATATATTTATTAGATTTAAGGGATGCCCCCTTAATTGCATATATTGTGACGAATATGTAAAAGAGAGTATTTCTCCAAGGGTTGAGGAGATTCCAGGAAGTGGAATATTTCAAGAGCATCAAAATATAGAGAATAGATTAATGGAGATAATAGATAATTTAAAAACCCCTGATTTATTTGCAATATCCTTTACTGGAGGAGAGCCCCTATTGCATCATAAAAAAATAAAGACATACTCTATGGAACTTAGAGAATTAGGATACAAAACTCACTTGGAGAGCAATGGTATTTATCCTGAGAGATTATTTTACTTTGACTATGCCTCAATAGATATAAAATTGCCGGAACATTTTTTTAATTTGAATACTAAGGAATATGAAAAAATATACAATTTAGAATTAAAATCCATAGAGAAATTATACAACATGGGCTCTCATGTATATGCTAAGGTAGTAATAATGGAAAATACCAATATAAAGGATATTGAAAATATTGCAAAGGATTTATCGGATATTGGAGATATTACATTATGTATTCAACCAGTAACTCCTCTACCAAATATTAAATCTCCTTCCCAAAGGAAACTATTGGATATTATGAAATTATGTGGTTCCCATCTTGGAAATAATTTAATATGTACTCCTCAAATACATAAATA
>DQSV01000020.1 GCA_015663075.1 Methanothermococcus okinawensis
AAATACTCTAACATTTTATTGCTATAAACGTTGTTGTAAAGGTAGATAGCATGGATTTTAAGAAGATTTTGAGAAAATTAGACGAATTTAAAATAATAACAATGCCAGCTATTTTTATAGTGTTTATGTTATTTGTTGTAGTATTAATATATTATTTTATTTCGGCATATCCTGCAATTGAAAGATATGGAATAGATTTATTTATAACAAATGTTTGGAAGGCCGCTGAAGATACCTCCAAGGAAGTTTATGGGTTGGCTGCTCCAATATGGGGAAGTATTTATACTTCTATAATTGCTGTAATATTGGCAATTCCAATCTCCATAGGATATGCAATATATGTAAATGATTATGCTCCAGAAAAATTAAAATATCCTTTGATAATTATTTCGGATGTTATGGCAGGATTACCAAGTGTTATATATGGTATATGGGGAGCATTTGTACTGGTTCCATTTTTAAGGGATAATATTATGAAATTTCTATATGAAAACTTTTCATATATTCCATTTTTTAGCACTCCACCAATGAGTGGGTATAGTTACCTCTCTGCAGGAGTATTATTGGCAATTATGGTAATACCCTTTGCATCTGCAATTATTAGAGAGGCCTATGCCATGGTTCCAAAGATTCATAAAGAAGGATTATATGCACTGGGAGCCACAAGATATGAAGCCACTAAGGTTATAGTTAATTATATAAAACCTGCCATTCTCTCAGGATTTATATTGGCATTTGGTAGGGCCCTTGGAGAAACTGTTGCAGTGTCCTTAGTTATTGGAAACTCCTTTAATATAACATTCAGTTTATTTTCTCCAGGATACACTATATCTTCATTAATAGCCAACCAGTTTGGGAATGCAGTTTTATATAAGTATATGGTTCCAACAATGTATGCAGGGGGATTGGTACTGTTTGTAGTGGGGTTAATAGTAAATTTAATAGGTATATACTATCTGAGGAGGTGGAGATCAAATGTTTCACATTGATTATAAAAAAATTAGGATGATAAAGGAAAATATATTTTTAATATCTATTGGTATATTGACCCTCTTAGCCACACTGCCTCTATTTCATATAATTTTTTCCATATTTTCAAATGGTTTTTCAACAGTTATGGAAAGAGGGTTGCCATTTATAACAGAAACATTTAGTAATGGGGGAATAGGACCAGCTATTGTTGGTACATTATTACTAACAATTTCAGCAACAGTAATTGGAGTGCCACTGGCATTCTTGGCTGGTACCTATGCTTATGAGTTCCCAAATACTATCATAGGTAGAACTACCAAAATGTTACTTCAGATAATGCTGGAATTTCCAACAATATTGGTAGGTATATTTATAACGGGAGTAGTAGTTTTCCCAATGGGATCCTATTCCCTACTGGCAGGAGCATTGGCATTAGCCATGATACTTATGCCCTATGTTGCAGTATTTACTGAAGAAGCCATGGCTGAAATTCCAAAAATCTATAAAGAGGGTGCCTATGCATTGGGATGTACAAGGGCTCAAGTTATATTTAAGGTAGTTACTAAAATGGCAAAAAAGGGGATATTAACAGGATTGTTAATTGGTATGGCTAAAGTTGCTGGAGAAACTGCTCCTTTGGTATATACTGCTGGAGGTCTTTACGAGTCCTATCCCACTAGCCTATTTGGACCAGTTGGAGCACTTTCTCTTTTAATCTACAACTTGGTTCAAAGTCCATCCCCTGAAGATCACAAAATGGCATGGGGGGCTGCCTTAGTTATGGTGATTATATTCTTAGGTATTTTCATACCTATAAGGTATTCTTTAAAAAAGGACATAAAAATTTAATATTAAAGAAAAATGGATTTACAAATTATATCTATGATAGATAGGAGAATATAAAGATGGACTCTCAAAAAGATAGAGGCCCTATAGACTTTACTTCATAGGAAAGTCCTATGGAAAAAATCAAGACTTGACTATAATTTATTTATTAAATTTATTTTATTATATATTAGTGATTATCAAAATAAAAAACATGTATCAAAAAATATTATTAATACACTAGTTAAATAATATAACTTATGAGATCGCATTTAAACCATCTAATATAAAACCAAAAAGGGAAAATTTTCAAGGGAATAAAAGGAGTTAGAAAAGTGATTACAGCATTGTTATGCTTCTTAAACCTTTCTCTTAAAAGAACCGGTAAGTTCATCTCTATTTTCCAACAAAAATAAGTTACAAGTCTGGGGAATATACTATCACAGAATGGAGGGGTTATTAAACTATTTTTTCTATGGTTTTATAATAATCCTTATATAGGTTAATTTTATTATGCATTATTTTTTATGGGAGTAGGGTTATATCTATATAAATTTTATTAGTATTCTTTTTATATTATATTTACTAAATTTATATATGGTGATATTTTGAAATTGAAAACTCCCATTTCAAAGGAAGATCTCTATAAACTGAAGGTTGGAGATATGATATATCTAAATGGAACGATATATACAGGTAGAGATGAGGCCCACATAACAATTATAGAGGAGTTTAAGGAAGAGAGTAATAACAATAATATTAAAGAGATAGTAAAAAAATTAAAAAATGGGGTAATATATCACGCTGGGCCAATAATGAGGAAAGAAAATGGAAAATGGAAATGTGTGGCAATAGGCCCCACAACATCTGCAAGGATGAATGAAGTAGAGGCTGATTTTATAGATATAACAGGAATCTCTGCAATAGTTGGAAAAGGGGGTATGAAATCAGAATTATTGGATAATTTTAAAAGGTATGGAGTAGTTTATTTTGCTGCACCGGGGGGATGTGCTGCATTACTCGCAAATTCCATAGTGGATGTAAAAAATGTATATTTATATAAATTAGGTATGCCTGAGGCCATATGGGAACTTGAGGTTAAAAATTTTGGTCCTTTAATAGTTGCAATGGATTGCCATGGTGGTAGTTTATATGAAAGAGTAAATAAAAATGTAATAAAAAGATTCAAAAAATTAACAATGGGCTTATAATTATAAAAAGTCTAGAAATTAATAAAATAAAAATACTTATAAAAAAACAGAGAGAATATTAATTATTCATGGTGGTAGGTTGGAAATAAAAAGGAGATATTATCTTAAAAAGAAAGAATTAAAGAAAATAGCAGAGGGATTAAATAAAATATTTGAAAAAGAAATAATCTCGAAAGGGGCCAAGGGAGAGTTGGCAATAACTAAAAACTATGAAATGATTTTAATAAATAATGAACCTGTGGCCTTTAAAATAAATAATAAAATATACCCTACTTTAAAGACCATAATACATCATAATTTGGATAAAGGTAAAGTGGTAGTAGATATGGGAGCTGTAAAATTTTTAGCCAATGGGGCTGATGTTATGGCTCCTGGAATAGTAGATGCCCATGATGATATAAAGGAGGGGGACGTGGTTTTTGTAGTGGATGAAAATCACAATAAGCCATTATCTGTTGGTATTGCCCTAATGGATGGTATAACAATGAAGAATTCCAAAAAAGGTAAAGCCATAACCACTATACATCATATTGGAGATGACATTTGGAATTTTAACAAATAATATTTAAAAAATATTTAAAGGAATGTTATGAAAATACTAAGAATTAAAGATATAGTTATAAAAACCCATCCTGTAGTATATGAACCTGCCGAAGATAGCGAACTTTTAATGGATAATTTAGTAGAGGTTAAAAATAAAGTAGTTTTGGATGTAGGTACTGGAACAGGGATACAGGGAATATATGCCTCAAAGAGAGGGAGTAGGATTACAGTTGGAGTAGATATTAACCCTTATGCCATAGAACTTAGTAAGGAGAATGCCCTATTGAACAATCTAAAATTAAATAAAAATATCTTTTTCTTTCAAAGTGATTTATTTAATAATATGGATATAATAACAAAAAACCTTGGAATAAATAAATTTGATGTTATCCTATTTAATGCTCCCTATCTACCCACTTCTGAGGAGGAAAAAATTCAGGGCTATTTAAATTATGCATTTGACGGGGGAAAGGATGGAAGAAAGGTCCTTGATAGATTTATTTCAGAGGTTGGGGATTATTTAAAGGAGGATGGAACAATTCAAATAGTGCAGTCTTCCCTAACTGGGGAGGAGGAAACCCTAAGTAAATTAAAAAAATATGGTTTTTATAGTAAAAAAACTGCATATATTAAGTATCCCTATGAAGAATTACAGATAATCACTGCAAAGAGGGATTGTAATGATGAACCATGAAAAAATGGAATTAACGGCAAAGAAAATAATCCATACCATTGAAGATTTTGCACCTAAAAACTTAGCAATTGAGGGGGATAATATTGGACTTCAAGTTGGGAATGATTTAAATAAATCTGTTGAAAGAGTAGGGATTGCATTGGATCCCTCTTTGAAGGTTATTAAAGAGGCTTATAATAAAAATGTTGATTTTTTATTTACTCACCACCCTATCTTAAAGGACCCCATAAACTCATTTAATGGTCTAATATATGAGAAATTAAAAATATTAATAGAGGGAGATATAATATTATACTCTGCCCACACAAATTTGGATATATGTAAAAATGGTTTAAATGATGCCCTTACTAAATTATATAATTTAAAGGATGTTGATTACTTATACAGCAATGGATTGGGAAGGATTGGGATATTTAATGGGACCTTTGAGGATATACTACATCTCACAAAGAAATATCTAAGTGAAACTCCCAAGGTTATAAATTCAGAGATTGTTGGAGATAAAAAAGCCTTTAAAGTTGCTGTTCTCTCAGGCTACGGCCTCTCTCAAAGGGATATTGCCCGGGTATCAAAATTAACAGATGTTTATATATCTGGAGATTTAACCCACCATTCCGAGATATTGGCAGAAGACCTTAATCTATGTGTGGTGGATGCTGGACACTATGGCACAGAGGTTTATGGATTAAAGGAATTTATGAAGTATCTCAATGAAGTATTTAATAATGATATTGAGATAATATCTTTGGATTTTTAATTTTTTATTATTTTTAGTTGGTTATTTCTATTAAAGTAAATATAAATTAAAATTCAAAAATAATCAATAAATACTCAAAAAAATAAAATCTACTTAGATAAAACAATTTCAATTGTGGATATGTTAATTAATTTACCATCTTCATTTTTTATTTGATCAGTGCCTAATTTTACTTCCTTTACTTTAATATCTGGTAAAAATCTATTTTTTACCATCTCTTCCACATCAACTGCTCTACTTATGGCTTTGCCCCTGGCCTTTATAATAACTTTCTCTGCATTCTCTGTATTAAATTGAGTAAGCACTGCAAGAACATAATTCATAATACTTTTGTTTCCTATGTATACTGTGCTATTCATAGTATTCCTCCAAAGTGTTAAATATTTTTAAAAGTATATAAAGTTATCTATTTATATTAATGTTTTTCCATGGCCATCATAAAATTCTTTTAATTCATTTCCAATGCCCATGGCCAATTTTTTAGCAGTTTCAATGTCTTCAATGCCACATATTATTTTGCCCTCCCTTGATATTATAATATTTTTATTGTTGTGATTATGCACCACAGCGCATGTTAAATGAAGTTTCCCTTCATTTGGATAATATGTTGCAAGGGCTCCAAAGGGTGCTTGGCAACCTCCCCCATATTCCCTTAATGCCCATCTCTCTGCAATTGATTCTAAGAAGGTTTTATTATCGTTTATACCTTTAAGTAATTCTATAATTTCTTTATCCTCTCTTCTGGAGGCCACTCCAATAACTCCCTGAGCAGGTGCAGGTAGTATATCAAGGGGCTCATAATTAAAATCATTTAGATCTATATTAAGTCTTTTTAAGCCTGCTTCGGCTAAAATTATGGCATCGTATTTATTTTCCTTTAATTTCTTTAGTCGAGTGTCTATGTTGCCCCTTAAAACCTTAGTTGATATATTTGGATATTTAACTGATAAAAATGCTCCCCTTCTAATACTGGAGGTACCCACTACAATACTATCATTTTTTATATCTATATCCGTATTTTTGTTCCATAGGATTATATCATTATAACTCTCCCTTGTTGGTGTTGCAGATATTGTTAAATTCTCATTCCAAATAGTAGGCACATCCTTTAGACTATGAACCGCCAGATCTATTTCGTTATTTAACATTTTAATATCTAATTCCTTTGTGAATACTCCTAATCCCAATTGAGAGAGTTTGCTTTTTTGATCTATATCTCCCTTAGTTTTTATTATTTTTATCTCAATATCCAAATTTTCATTTAGGTTTTCCAGAAGGTTTTTTATATAGTAGGTTTGGGTTAATGCCAATTTACTTCCCCTGGTGCCTATGGTTATTTTCAATATTTCACCTATTAAAAAATAAAAAATAATTTAATAAAAAAATTATAAAATATTTATAAAATAATTAATGAATTATAAAATAATTAAATATATTTCAATAAAAAAATAATTATATTTTAAATAATAAAAAAATAAAATAGACCTATGGAATCTTTAAAATAAATAAAACTATAACTTTAACATATCCATGGCAGCATTAACTCCCCCTTCTGCATTATACCCTAATTCATTGAATGCCATTTCAATGGCTGCCAATGTTCCCAATACATGATACTCTTTAGCCTCTCCCATATGCCCTACCCTGAATATTTTACCACTAACCTGGCCCTGGCCTCCTGCTATACTTATATTGTATTTGTTGGATAAAATTCCCCTAAATTCTGAGTCCACTATTCCTTCTGGATATTTGGCAGAGGTTACAGTTATTGACCTTGCCCATTCCTTTGCAAATAACTCTATTCCCATAGCCTCTAAACCTGCAATTGTGGCCTTTGCCAATCTTTTATGTCTTTTAACTCTATTTTCAAGGCCTTCTTCAAGTACACGATCCAATGCCTTAGATAATGCATATGTTAGTGAAACTGAAGGAGTATAGGGAGTCTCCTTTTTACTTTCATATCTCTTTTTATAGGCTTTTATATCTAGATAGAATGATTTACTCTTGGTTGAATTAATAACTTCCCAGGCCTTTTCACTTACGGATATTGCAGATATTCCAGGGGGGGCAGCCAGACACTTCTGGGAACCTGTAACACAGATGTCTATGTTAAATTTATCCACATCTATATAATCTCCCCCAAGGGATGAAACAGTATCTACAATATACAATGCATTATATTCCTTTACTATCTCTCCTATTTCCTTAATAGGGTTTGCCACTCCTGTGGATGTTTCATTATGAACTATGGTAACTACCTTAATATCAGGATTTTCCTCCAATATATTTTTTACATCTTGGGGCTTTGCATTATCCCCCCATTCATTTTCAAGCATGATAATATTTGCACCATAAACCTCTGCTATCTTTGAGAACCTTTCCCCAAAATTCCCATTGGCAATTACCAATACTTTATCTCCCTTATCAACAGTATTTGTTATAGCCATATCCATTGCCGCAGTTCCTGAGCCTGTGATTATGAATACATCATTTTTGGTTTTAAAAACCTTTTTCATTTTTTCCACAGTATCTTCCAATATATTCCCATAGTCCTTTGTTCTATGTCCTATTATGGGATAGGCCATTGTTGATAAAACTGTACTTGATACCATTGTAGGTCCAGGAATCATTAAAATCCTATCGAAGTTTATCTCCTTCATATTATCACATTTTTTGTGTTATTTTTTATGTTTCTATTTTTTTGCTTTTATTTTATTTAAATATTATTCTTAATCTCATATTCTTTTATATTTTATTTTATTTAAATATTATATATTTAAATGCATAATATTTTAAATTTAATCTATGATATATATTATATAATGAACGGATATAATTTAATAAATGGAAATACTTTAATTCTCTACCTTAATCTGGTGAAGTTAACAATTTTCCTGCAAAGAAATTCTACCTGTTCTCCCAATTTAGAGGTATTAAGGAAAGGATAAGTTTTTTTATGCGATTCTCCCTTTTCTAAGTACTTTAAAATTTTATATTATCTATTTTATTCCATTTATTTTTATTATTTCAATATGATTTTTTATTATTCTTTTATTTTTACTATTTTTAATAATTATCATTTTTTTATTTTTATAATATATTAATCTTTATTTCTAAGTTTATTCATTTTATTTATTCTTTCTTTTATTAACTCCAATGTTCCAATATCCTTTCTATAAAATACATTTCCAGTTATATGCCTTATAGCACTTTCTGCTATCCTCTCGGCTATCTCTATGGTATCTCCAACTCCAACAACAGCCACACTTCTTGAACCTGTAATGTATAAATTCCCATCTCTTTCATCCACTGCAGCATAATATAATATTGCCCCTCTTTTGGATATTTCCTCTTCATTCACCTTTATTATTTTATTTTTTACAGGATTTACTGGATATCCCTCAGGCACCACATATTTACAAACTGTAGCCTTATTTTCAAACTCTATGTCAATCTCATCTAACCTACCATTAACTATGGCATCACACACACTTAAAAAATCTGTTTTTAATAAGGGCAGTATGTTCATTGCCTCTGGGTCTCCAAATCTTGCATTATACTCTATTATTTTTGGTCCGTCCTTTGTGAGCATAAATTGACCATATAGAATCCCTTGGTAGGGACCAACTTCTTTTTTAATTGCCTCAATAGTAGCCCCCATAATTTCCTTTGCCTCACATAACTCTTCATCCTTTAAAAATGGCAATCTATGATCTGGACAGGAATATGAGCCCATACCCCCTGTAATTGGTCCCTTATCTCCCTCATAAGCATGAGGGTGATCCTGAACAGGGGGCATGAATTTAATACTTTCTCCATCCACAAACCCATGAAGGGTAAATTCAACTCCTACAAGTTTTTCTTCAATTATTAATTTTCCGCCACCAATACCCCTTTTAAATATCTCCATGGCATACTTTTTAGCCTCATTATTATCTGCCAACTGTTCCCCAACAACCTTTACTCCTTTACCTCCAGTTAATCCGACAGGCTTAACAACAACATCTATGCCTCTATCTGTTAATTTATCTATGAATTCCTCTAAACCCTCATAGTTACTAAATGCAGCATATTCCAGTGAGCCTTTTATATTATACTTCTTAAAGAGATTTCTCATAAATTCCTTATTTGTTTCAATCTGAGCAGGAAGTTTTTTTGGTCCTACTGTAGGTATTCCCATGTCCCAGAGAATATCAGACACCCCAACACCCAATGGAGCCTCAGGACCTATAATGGCCATATCAGGATTTACTTCATTAGCAAATGTTTTTATGGCTTCAATATCTGTTTCAGGTTTTAATGAAACCTTTTCTGAAATTCTGTATATCCCAGGGTTTTTATTTTTCATTAGAGTATACAATTTTACAGAATTATTTTTTATTAGGGCTTTTGCAATGGCATGCTCTCGGGCTCCACCACCTATTAACATTACTTTCATAATATCACCAAAGTTTTATTTATTCCAAATAGGGTATTATTTTTATATTAATTTTTCTATATTATATTATAATTTAAAATACCTATAAATAAATACCTTTGATTTGTTTAGATTTATTTAATTAAAATTATAGACTTAATTTAATTAAATAGAATAATATATAATTAAAAATAAATAATAGTAATGCTACAATTTAATTAAAAATATAAAGGTGTTATTATGCTGAAAGAAGCCCTAAAAAAAGGAGAGCCCTGTGAAATTATACCAATAGCCTATGCTATACATATACTGGTAAATAAGGTACCTGTAGCCATGAGATCTAAGGAAAAACCTGGGGTAAGAATTGAAAAGGGGGAAGTAGTGGATGATAATTACGAAGGTTATGTTTTAAAATTGGCCATTGAGTTAGGAAAAACATTGAAGGTAAGTGCTACAATGGGACCATATGCTGGGCTCCCTATAATTGCAGTGCCAATAATAAGCGATGGGGAAGTTATTGGGGCCATAGGTGTTGTAGATATAACTGCAGGAATGTTTGAAGAGATATTATCTCTTTCAAGAAGACCTGAATTAGTAAAGTTCTTACCTGATGATGCATTTCCAAAGATTTAATTAATATATAAAATATTAATAAAACGCCAAGAATGATTTTAAAAATTAAGTAGAATTAATAGAAAAAGACACAGGATTATTTATATCCAACTAGGAGAAAAGATCGAATATATAAAATACAATAAATAAAAATTGTTAAAAAAATAAAAAATAAAAATAATAAGAATGTAAAAATAAAATATAAAATAAATATAATTTATTTTTTTATATTATGGTAATAAGAATAGACAGACAATAGGAAGGAAGAATAAATTAAATAAATGAAAAAAAGGAATTTAAAAAGAAATTGACATAAGCCATCAAGAATAAAATTAGACAGAGATAATCCATAAAAAATTATTAAAACATTCAAAAAGTTTAACTGAGATTATATTGCTTAAATACTTTAAATTCTTAGGAATAAATTTAAGAAATATATGCTTAATTATATAGCATTAATTCATTAAAAATATTGTAATTATATTAAAACGTTGGGATAGGCATAAAAATTTAGGTGAGTTAATATGGTAAATATTATAGAGAGAGTAATAAAGAAAGTTGAGCCATTAGAGGATGCTGTGTTAATAGAGGGTCTTCCAGGAATAGGCCATGTTGGTAGAATAGTGGCAGAGCATATAATACATGAATTCAATGGAGAGAAAGTTTTAGAACTTTATTGTGATGATTTTCCACCTCAAGTGTTGGTAAATGAAGATGGAACTGTTGAATTTATGAATAACTCCATCTATGTAATAAAGGAACCTATTCCAATAATAGTTGTTACAGGGAATACTCAGGCTTTAACACCTATGGGCCAATATCAAACTTCTAAGAGGTTAACTGAATTAGGAGTTAAATATGGTGCAAAAGTAGTATACACTATTGGAGGGTTTGGTATAGGTAATTTAAAAGAAAATCCTGCTGTTTATGTGGCTGCTACATCAAAGGAACTTGCCGATAAAATAAAGGAGCATGGTGCTATATTCAGGGGAGATGGAGGGGGCATCTTAGGTGCTGCTGGTTTGATGCTAACCTTTTCAAAATTAAATGGTATTGATGGAGCCTGTATTATGGGAGAAACCCCCGGATATTTAATAGATCCAAAATCAGCAGGAAGGGTATTGGAAGTACTTTCAAAGGTCCTTGGAATTGAAATTAATATGAGTGAAATTGAAAAAAGAGCCAAAGAAATGGAAATGTTTTTAGAAAAAATTAGAAATTTCGAAAAAAGCCAGGAACAAAAACAAGCAATGCCAAGGGATGATGATTTAAGATATATAGGATAATTAGGGAATATAAAAAAATAATTATTTATTAATATGTTATTTTATTTATCATTGTTCAATATTTTGCTTATTTTTATAGTACCTCTCCAAGGGGGGAACAACCTGCTTTTTTCTTGACATAATTCCCTCTAAAAATATGCTTTTATCCTTCAACTCAACATTAAATGCCCTTTCAAATGCCTTCCTATTACCTACAACCAATATTTCGCTACCTTCTTTCATTATATCAGTTATTAAAAATAATATTAAATCATAACCCATGTTGATTTTTTCTTCAAGAATGTTATATATTTCTTCCTTTTTGGACTCTATTTCATCAGTATCAATTACTTCAACCTGTCCAATTCCTATTTTTTTGCCAGCAAAATTGAATTCCTTGTAATCTAAATTAACAATCTCTTCAGGTTTCATACTTCCTACGGTGGATTTTGCTTTAAGTATTTCCATACCATAGGCATTAATATCCCCTATTCCTGCAATCTTTGCAAGTCTCTCTGCAATATTCCTATCAGTATTAGTAGTTGTTGGAGATTTAAATAGTACTGTATCAGATATTATAGCAGATAACAATAATCCTGCTAAATCTTCTTTTAATTCCTTATTTTTTCCACCTATAAATTCCATCATTTTCTTAAAGTAAAGTTCCCCTAATATTGTGGCAGTGGAGCCAAGAGGCTTTGCAATATAAATTATGGGTTCTGAGGTAATTATTCCCACTTTGTGATGATCTATAATACCTACAATCTTTCCCTTATCTAAGTCCTCTAAACTCTGACTTTTCTCCGAATGATCAACTAATATTAACTCCTTGCCCTCTGCAGAGGTTATCAACTCTGGCTCCATAACTCCAAATCTTTTTAATATAAATTCACTTTCAGGGTTTAAATCACCTAATCTTGCAGGAATGGCATCTAAAAAATGAGATAAAACTATTGATGAGCATATACTATCAGTATCTGGGTTTTTATGACCTACAATGTATAGCATAATATTACCTCTATTTAATTATCACTATTTAATTATCTCTATTTATACTGTTTTATAATTATTTTTATTATTTTATCCTAATGTTTATAATATTTTTATATTTTTATAATTTATATTATTTTACACAATTTTGATTATATAAATAATTTTGATCATATATAAATTAAATAAAAAATGAATTATAAAATAATTAATTATAGGACAATTGTAAAAAATAAAAATGACTAAAAAAGTTATTAATAAAAATATAAAAAAAATAATAAAATATGATTAATATTAAATAAAAAATTAAATAGGAAGATAATCAAGCAAATAGAAAAAAGAAGTTTAAAAAGGAATATTGATATAAATCATATACGGGAAAAAAGGAACAGAAATCTAAAAAAAATATGGAAACCCTTAAAAGATCTTACTTTATAAGGTATCTAGGGACTATAAGATCATAGACCATTACACCTAAGAAGATAGAATAAGGATTATAAAAGTTTAATTAAAAAAATAAATTTAACAATATATAAAATTATTATTTTAACCCTATAGCACTCCACAGGTGAAAAAATGGATAGCAATATGGATAAAGAAGAATTAATCAATAAACTAATTGACTTTATAAAAAATATAGTAAGAGAAGCCAATGCCAATGGAGTGGTTGTTGGACTAAGTGGGGGTATAGATAGTTCCTTAGTGGCTACATTGTGCTCAAAGGCCCTTGGAAGGGAAAGAGTACTAGGAATTATAATGCCTGAAAAAAATTCAAATCCATTGGATAAAGAACATGCCCTGCTCATTGCAAAAAAACTTGGTATTAAATATATAATCTCAGATATTACGGAAGTATTAAAGGCCTTTGGGGCAGGTGGTTATATCCCCACAAGGGAATTTGATAAAATATCCGATGGAAATCTTAAGGCAAGGATAAGGATGTGTATTCTATACTACTTTGCAAATAAAAATAACCTTCTCGTTGCAGGCACCTCCAACAAATCAGAACTCTATATGGGGTATGGAACGAAGTATGGAGACTTAGGCAGTGATTTTTTAGTTATAGGCAATCTATTTAAAAGCGAAGTTAGAGAGTTGGCAAAGTATTTAGGAATACCTCAGGAGATAATAAATAAGCCTCCATCAGCAGGACTTTGGAAGGGACAGAGAGATGAAGA
>DQSV01000037.1 GCA_015663075.1 Methanothermococcus okinawensis
TCTGAGAATTCAAATATTATGTTCTTTGCTATGGCATTCCCTTTATTTACTATTTCCATCTTAACTTTATCCCATTTATTGTAAGTGAATGAAGTGTTTAGAAGTTTGATTTTTAATTTTACCTTCTTCTTCTTTAACTCCATCTCAACCTCTTCTTTGATTCTTCTTACTTCAGGATCGTTTTTTATAGTTAGAGATTTATCATAACATTCTATTGCTTCTTTATATCTTCCTAGAGCACGTAAGGCATTTCCTTTATTATTCCACGCTTTCACATACCCTGGATCTATCTCTAATGCTTTATCATAGCATTCTATTGCTTCTTTATATCTTCCCTGATCATGTAAGGCATTTCCTTTATTATTCCATTCTTTTGCTGTCTCATCATCATTGGAGCCGATAATAGAGAGTATAATGTATATAATCAATCCTATGCCCAATATACCCAGCAGAATTTTTATGAAATCTATTATAAATAATAATATTGCCCACAGATAATCCCTAAAATATATTACTGCTAAAATCACTAAAAAAATTATCCATCCAATAGATTTACTATTGTCATTGTTTTTGATAATGCCACCCCCCCCATAAAATTAATTATGAAAATAATAAAAAATTGTTAAAACCTTAAATAATTATGTTCCATTATATAGTTAAACATAATATCTTAAACTTATAATTTATAACATAAATAACAATATATAATTATAAATATCCTTTTTTAAAGCGATTAGGAGCATTAAGGGATAATATATTTTTACTTTATATTATTTAATTCCTTAAATATTTTAAAATTTTTTATTTTTATCTTAATTATTTTAAATTTTTATTTTTTATAAATAATTTATATTATCTATTTTATTTAAATTTATCTTTACCTAGTTATATTCTTTAATTTATCCATTTAATCCCCATTAATAATTCTTTGATAATTCCTCATCTATTGGGTTAAGATTCTCTCCTGTGATATATTTATATAACCTATCGTAATCCCAGGAAATTCCCTTTCTTTTAAAAAAACTACAAATATTTTTTACATCCCTAATAAGTAATGATTTAGATAGTGGATGTTGAATAACAACTCCCTGGGAAAAATCGATATAGTAGGGCATATTTTCTTTAATCAATATGTTATATTCTGAGAGATCTCCATGGACAATCTCAGCATCATTGTAAAGTGTTTTTAAATCCTCCCTTATAATTTTAAATATGCTTTTATAATCAATATCTGGAGGAGCATCCTTTAATCTTGGAGAGGGAACTCCACTATCATCACATATTAATTCCATTAAAAGTATATTTTCCCGTCTCAATAGGGCCTTCGGACTATTAACATAGTTATTTGCCCTTTTTAAATTTCTAAATTCTTTCTCAACCCATGCATGTATTATCTGCCTTGTGGAACTCTTTCTTAAATGAAACCTTGGATCCCCTTGAATGTATTTCCACATGGTTTTAAAATCACAGGTAGAAACCCTATATACCTTTACTGCCAAATACTTTCCCTTATTAATTGCAGAAAAAACAGTGGATTCCTTTCCAGAATTTATTGTGCCAACAAATTCCTCAATATGTTTTCCACTTAATAATCCATAGAGTGATAAAAGGGTTCTATTATCAAATACTCCATCCTCTGTTTTTAGATCCTCTAAGAATTTCTTTTTTCTTTCTATTATTTTCTTTTGATATTCTCTATCAAGGCGTTTTTCCTGCTCCATATTTGAACTATCGTGTTTTCTGTTTTTAATACTCTCAGGGTTTTTATCCTTATCTTTGTCTTTATTGTTGCAAATATTCTTAGTATTGTTCATTACTATCCCATTTAATAGAGTTCCTTTAGGTATCCCTTTTTAGATAGCCAACTAACCTGTCCCTTCGTGTACCTCCATATTATATCACACTTCTCATCGGATTGTACCTCCCAGGGAGATACTATTACAACATCTCCTTCTTTTACCCATATTTTTCTTTTTAATTTTCCTGGTATTCTTCCCATTCGTGTTTTTCCATCCATACATCTTACCCTAACTCTACTTGCACCTAACATCTGTTCTATTATTCCTAATATCTCATTCTGGTCTTTTCTCGGCACTCTAACTCTTGTAGGTTGTTCTTGATTGTTTTGACTTTGCAATTTTTCACCTTTTTTATTTTTTCATTTTTTATTTTTTTTAATTTTTTTATTTTAGTGTTAATTTTTATAATCATTATATAAAATTAATTTTATTAAAAAATGTAATGTTTTAAATGCATATATAAGAAATTTAAAATATATAGATAAACAATAAAATAAAAAAGTAAATACTTCTATTTATATATAGTTAATTACATCTATTTAAACAATTACTTTATATTTTTATTTTTTTCTTATCTTTATTTTTTCCTTTAATCCATTATATTTATTTTTTCTTTAATATCTCATCATAAATAAAGTATATAATTATTAATGATAATATTATCCAAAGATATTTCCTTAAATATATGGATATATATCCTATGTAAGGTATTACAATTGGGTTTCCATTAATAGTTATTGCCCTCTGTTTTATTTGATTAATAGATATAAGTTCTGGATCATAGATGGGATTATTATCCCCCTTTGTTATAATATATTCCTTTCCATTTAATTCTAATTTATCTATAACCCTATGGATTACAGGCTCTGTTTTATCTCCTTCGTATATTACTAGTGTTTTATTATCTACCCTTAATATATAACGTATTTTATTTTGATTGTTATTTTGATAATTTGGCCAATGGGCATTATATACTACAATATCCCCGACTTTAACATCCTTTGGATTGAACTCCCAATTTGCATTTTCCACAACTACTAAATCCCCCCTTTTCATTAATGGATACATACTATCAGATACCACAACATTAACATGACTCCAAACAACAAATAGAACCACTAAAAAAACTACCCATTCAATAATTTCTTTTCTGTTGATTTTATTATTTTTAAGATTTTTGATGGTATCACCAGTTTCAAATTATAATCAAATTATTACTCATTTTCCATATTATTTAAACCTGAGCATAACAAAATAGTAATAGGAGGAATATAATAATATCCTATCAAAGGATCCTACCTACTCCCTCACAGTGTTCAGGAGTATATGAGTAAAGGGAATTTCTAATTTTTATATTTTACTTTCTTTTTCAGTGTTTTGAATCTTAATTTCTATTTTATTTTATTATTTTTTTTAAACTATTTTATTTTTTAATAATGGTTTTTACAAACAATTATATGGGTTTAATGAAAACTAAATTTTTTCATTTTGGCATAAAAGGTTTGTTAAAATTATAAATTATAATTATAATATAAAATATAAATAAAAAAATAATTATTAAATCTTTAAAAATTATATTTCTCTACATTATTACTATTACTAAGAGACTGTCAAGACAATAACATATAATAAAATATTATTAATAACTACATAATATAACTTATAAATCACAGTTATACCATCTAATATATTAGACAAAACTTGAATATTCAGATCTTTCTGGAATTCCATAGATGCTAATACTAAGGAATCTTGGCTATATGAGTATTTAAAGATAGATGTACCTTTGAAACTTACTTTTTTCTTAGATGGTTTTTAAATATTTATATCTAATCTAAATACTCTAATTGAGTTATTATTTATTCTTTATATTCTTTATTTCCTTTTTATTTTTTAATATGTATTTATCAAATTTAAAATAATTTTTTAACTTAGAAACAATTTTATATATTTTTAATTTATTTTAATTATTATTTTAAATTTAATTTATTAAATGGGATAATTATGGAAATAAAAAAAATAATTGTAAAGGGCATAGTTCAAGGCGTTGGATTTAGGCCCTTTGTATATAGACTTGCCAAGGAAAATAATTTAAAAGGTTATGTAAAAAATATGGGGAATTATGTTGAAATAATTGTTGCAGGGAATAAAAGCAACATCAATAACTTTTTAAAGGAGATGAAACATAAAAAACCCGCCCTTTCACAGATAAATGAGATAATTGTCTCAGATAATTTAGATAAAGATTTTAATTTTGATTATGATGATTTTAATATTAAAGATAGTGATAATAAGGAATTAGATAAAGATAGTGGAGATATTGGAACAATACCTCCAGATGTTGCAATATGCGAGGATTGCCTAAAGGAAATGTTGGATAAAAGCAATAGAAGATATAAATACCCATTTATAGCATGTACCAACTGCGGCCCAAGATTTACTATAGTAAAGAAACTACCTTACGATAGGGATAATACCTCCATGGATAAATTTCCACTATGTGAGGATTGCCTAAGGGAGTATAGGGATCCAATGGATAGGAGATTCCATGCCCAGGCTACCTGTTGTCCAAGGTGTGGGCCAAGGGTTTATTTAGTAGATAGGGAGGGAAATACACTATGCAACAGTAATGGGGCCATAAATGAGGCCATAAAAATCCTAAGTGAAGGAAATATCTTGGCAATAAAGGGTATTGGAGGTAGCCATTTAGCATGCCACTGTGATAATGATGATGCCATTATAAAATTAAGAAAAAGATTAAACAGGCCTACCCAACCCTTTGCAATTATGACAAAGGAGGAAAATTTAAGGTTATTTGCAGATCCTCAATGGGATGAGTTAATTCTTTTAAAATCTCCAAAAAGGCCCATTGTTGTTGTGGAAAAAAATGAAAATTACAAAGATTATATTTCAGAGTATGTATCCAATTTAAATACAGTAGGGGTAATGCTTCCCTACTCTGGAATGCATTATTTACTTTTAGAGGGTAATAATATTGCCTATGTTATGACCTCTGCAAATCTTCCAGGTTATCCCATGGTAATAAATAATAGGGACATTCTATTCAAATTAAAGAATATTGCAGATTATTTTTTATTACACGATAGGAAAATAGTAAATAGATGTGATGATAGCGTATTAAAAAAAATAAATAATAACATGGTATTTATTAGGAGATCCAGAGGATATGCCCCAGAGCCCATTATTGTAAATAATCATCCCCTTATTAAAAACAATGATAAAAATATACTCTGTGTAGGTCCAGAGATAAACTCAACAGTTTGTTTAATTAAAGGTAATAAATTCTACTTATCCCAATACATTGGAAATACCTCAAAGTATGAAACATTTAATTTTTTAAAGGAGGGAATAGAGAATTTAATAAGAATTACTAATAGTAATAGGATAGATGCCATTGTATGTGATTTACATCCGAGTTATAACTCCACAAATTTAGCCAAGGACCTTGCCGAGAGATTTGGAGCAGATCTCTATCCTATTCAACATCATAAGGCTCATGGATTTTCTCTTTTGGGAGATAATGATATATTCCAAAACTCCATAATCATTACCATAGATGGAGTGGGGTATGGAGAGGATGGCAATATATGGGGGGGAGAAATTCTAAGATATTCCAATAATAAAATGGATAGAATAGGCCACTTAGAGGAACAGTATATGCCAGGAGGAGATTTATCTACAAAATACCCTCTTAGAATACTATTATCCATATTGTACAAAAAATTAAGTAGGGAAGAATTAATTGAATTTATTAATGGATACAATTTTTTTGATGAAAAAACATTAAATTTAATATTATTCCAACTTGATAAAAAAATAAATGTTAGTAGGACGACTTCCTGTGGGAGAGTACTTGATTCCATATCCAGTATGTTAAACATCTGTAATACAAAAACCTATGATGGAGAGCCCGCCATTAGATTGGAAAGTATCTCAGAGAATTTTAAAAAGTATCATGATTATAGGGAATATAATAAATGTTTGGAAATGGCTCAAGATAATGTAAAAATAAAAAATAATATATTGAATACAACAGATTTAGTATATTCTGCCTATAATATGCTTTTAGAGGGATACAGTAGGGAATTTATAGCATTATATGTACATTTAGGTATAGCCGAAGGGTTATCCTCTCTGGCCTTAAGATTTGGAAGAAAGGAGGATTTTGAATACATTGGACTAACTGGGGGAGTTTCCTACAACAAAATTATATCAGAGAGAATAAGGGAAAATATTGAAAAAGAAGGATTTAAGTTTTTATATCCTAATAAAGCACCCAATGGCGATGGAGGGATTAGTTTTGGTCAAGGAATAGGTTATATTTTAAATAAGGAGTAGATAAAAGACAATTATAAAAATATTAGAATAAAATAACAATTATTACTTTATTCTCATATAGAAATTAAATGCAATAGACTAAGAATATAGTAAAACACATTACATTTGAATTTATTATAATATTTTGGCATATATTATTTTTATGAGAAATGAGGTTATTGATAATATTTTTGATTTTTTATCTGGTAGTATCATTCAAAACTTCATCATAATTAATATTTTTTACCATCTGGTGATGCTATGAGATTTTTAATACTTGATGGGTATACTGATGAACCAGCGGGACTTGGAGTTCCCCCCTATATAGGGACTTATCCAAGGTATGCCGCTGGAGTATTGTATCTCCATGGATATAGGGATGTACATTATATTACCATTGATAAATTAAGGGAAGAGTTAAAAAAGGGATATGACTTAAATAAATTTGAGGTAATAATAACCATCTGTGGATTCCACACACCTGGGAAATATTTAAATGCCAAACCAGCAACATTGAAGGAAATAGTTTCTATACTTTACAACTATGAAGGTTTAAAGATATTAGGGGGGCCTGTAGCAACGAAGTTTGGTTCTTCAATGGAAGGGGGTGTATTAAAGGATGAAGAAAAATATAAATCCTTCTTTCATATTGTGGCAGAGGGAGACCTTGAAATGCTTTTATTGGATCTTATAGAGAACAACTTTAAGGTTGAGAGGGTAGATAGGGAATACTGCCAAGTGAGGAATTATAACACTATAAGGGAGTTTGCAATAAGGGGTGCAAGGATTGTAAGGAAACATCCTAATTATCCCTATATTATTGCAGAGATAGAAACTTATAGGGGCTGTTCAAGATACCTAAGTGGAGGCTGCTCCTTCTGTACAGAACCTAAACGCTTTGGTATTCCAAAATTTAGGGATGAGAGAGATATTATAGATGAAATAAACGAATTGTATTTAAATGGAATAGAGTATCTAAGGATAGGGAGGCAGCCATGTATATTTTCCTATAAATCTTTAAATTGTGAAAGGGAAGAGGTTCCAAAGCCCAATGTTGAATCCATTGAAAAATTATTTAAGGGGATATGGAATAGAGTAAGTCCAAAGGTACTCCATATAGACAATGCCAACCCTGCAGTGATTGCCAATCATGAGGAGGAGAGTAAAAAAATTACAAAGATACTTGTTAAATACTGTACAAGTGGAAATGTAGCAGCCTTTGGGGTTGAAAGTTTTGATGAAAGAGTAATTAAAATGAACAACTTATTATCCACCCCAGAGGATGTTTTAAAGGCTATAAAAATACTCAACGAGATTGGAGGCAAAAAGGGTCCAAGTGGTCTTCCATACCTACTTCCAGGTATAAATCTATTATTTGGATTGAAGGGTGAATCTAAGAAAACTTTTAGAATAAACTACCACCACCTAAGGGAAATATATGATAGGGGTTTTATGTTGCGAAGGATAAATATTCGACAGGTTGTTCCATTCCATGGTACCGATATAAATTTTAAGGATATTGAAAGGGCAAATAAACGGAAAAAACTATTTTTAAGTTTTAAAGAGAAGGTTAGAAGAGAGATAGATAATCCTATGTTAAAGAGGGTGATTCCAAAGGGCACCATTTTAAAGGAGGTATTTATTGAGTTAAAGAAAAAAAATCTATACTTTGGAAGACAATTTGGTACCTATCCAATACTTGTAGGTATAAAAGGAGAAAATCTAAATCTTAATCTTAAGTCCTTTGTAGATGTTAAAGTGGTAGATTATGGAAGAAGATCCATAACTGGAGAGGTATTGGAAGTTATTGGTTGATAATGCAATACGTATAGAATAAGTCAACAGTATAGTAAAATTAGTATAGACCCTACCTAAATCTTAATGATTATTATAAAAAATGAAATAATAAAAATAATAATATAAAAAATTAAAATGATAAATTAATATAAAAAAATTAGAATTTTAAAATAAAGCAATAATCTAAGATTTTAAACTTCTAAAAATAATAATACATTAAAAAAAATTAAAAATCCCACATTATCCCCCTAATACTTTGAGTACGAGAGGGCAATGGATACTTTAAAGAATATATGGTATTATGAAAATTATACTCTAAATGTAGGGATTTAAATTACTTCTTTTGTTAATTTTATCCTTATATTATTTATCGATATTAAGTTTAAAATACATGTTTAACCATAATAAAGGAGATAATCCATGAAAACCCATGAATCTCTGGAGCATATTCTTGAAAAAATTACATGCATGAGAAGAGGCCAAAAATATGAGGGATTAGAAAATATATCATTGCATATTCAAAATATGGAGCATGAAAAATATAATTTTATAATATTAAGGCTCAAAAAACAGATCGGAATTGTTAAAAAATATAGCCCTCCTGTTAGACCTGCAATGGATCCAATGGTATCCTCTTACTTAGGTGTTTATTCTGGATTGGACTTTCCAGAGGAATATGGTTTATTGATGGGATATCCAAAATGTTGTATAGAATCCTTTAAATCTGCAAGATTTGCTATAGATAACAACCATCTTAAAGAAGTTGAAGAGATTAAGGAGAATATGAACAACAATTTAAGGAATATTAACTATGCTATAGTACTTACTTCGGGATTTATACCATGTAGTTTAAAATGTAGGGAATCTTGGAATAGAGGCCTTATTGCACTAGTATCTCTTAAGGAATATAAAAACATTGTTAAATTGGAAAGGGAATTATTTAATGAATTGCCTCATTATCATGGGGGTTATAATGAGTACTTTGAAAAGATATTTTTAAAAAAATAAAATAAATAATAAATAAAAATATTAAATAAAATAAAAGATAATAAATAAACATTACCTTATCTTAAAAAAATACCTTTCAAAATTTACTATTTTATTGTTTTTTATGGATATTCCCTCCTCCCTTAGGAGTTCTATTTTTCTCTCAATTCCTCCCACATAACCTCCCACTTCTCCATTGGATTTAACAACTCTATGGCAGGGGATCTCAATGGGCTTGGGATTTTTCTTTAATATCATCCCAATAGCCCTATATCCTTTAATTCCAAGAGACTCTGCCACTTCCTTGTAGGTGCTAACCCTTCCCTTTGGAATTTCACAAACAATCCTATAGCATTTTTCTCTAATAGACATGCTCTCTAAGAAGTTATATCTTTCCCTTAGTGCTTATAATACCCTTCCTTTTATCCATTTCCGTGGCCATATCCAAGGCTACTCCAAAGGCCTTAAATAAAGCCTCTATTTTATGATGCTCATTTTCTCCAATAACCTCAAAATGAATGTTCATATTCCCATTATTTGCAATAGATTGGAAAAAATGAATTACATTTTCTGTTGAAAAGTTCCCTATTTTACTTTTATGGGGGGTGTAGTTTCCAAGGACATAGGGCCTTCCTCCTAAATCAATAGAAACCATGGCTCGAGCATCATCCATGGGAATAATTGCCCAACCAAATCTTTTTATATCTTTTTTTTCAATTTTATTTAGTGCCATACCTAATGATATACCCACATCCTCCACAGTGTGATGATCATCCACTTCTAAATCTCCCTCTGCATTTAAATATAAGTCAAAGGAACCATGCTTTGCAAAGGATGATAGCATATGGTCAAAAAATGGTATTTTTGTAGATATATTATATTCTCCAGTACCATCTATGTTTATTTTTAAGGTTATATTAGTTTCCTTAGTTTCCCTTTTAATTTCAAATATTCTAATATTATCACCTATTAATTTAATGTATCTTTATTTATCTGTTTCATCTGCTTTCCCACTATCTCATCAACCTTTCTTAAAAATGCCTCAAGGTATATCTTTGGAATCTTTGCTCCTGAGGCTATATTATGGCCTCCTCCACTTCCTCCAAATTCAGAGGCGATCCCCATGGCCTCGGAGAGGTTTAAGCCCTTATTTATTAAATTTTTATTGCCCCTTGATGATATTTTATAATATCCATTTTCTCCATAAATTCCAATAACTGGCTTATCTCTCAGAAGTAGGGAAGCCATATGTCCAATGGTGCCTTTTTTTCCAAAGAAGTACTCAATATTATTTAATCTGTGGAGTTTAATTTCCTTAAGTTGATTTATTATATCTTTTTTGTATTTGAGGTATATATCCTTTCCTATTCTTATACACTCCTCATCCCCTAAGGCAATTCCCACACCCACTGAGCCCATACCCCTTTTACCACAGGCATTTAGAATCTCAGATAGATAAAAGGCATCCTCTATCTTGTGGTTTATTATATACCTATCTACAACAATTTGGGACTCATCCACGTACTTTTTAAGGGCAGATACTAATTTGTCCCTCTCTTCTCCCTCTAAATATATTTTGTTGGGATTTATTTCTATTTCTTTAAGTAAGTTTATTACCTCCTCCTTATTACTCAGTTCCTTAATATAGGGACGAGTAGAGTATAAAATACTTTTCCATATTGGTAAATTATAACAGTTATAAACTATATCCTTTAAAATACTCCTTAAATGCCTATACTCCCTTGCCTCATTTAATATAATTTTATTCATTCCAATAAAGGGCTCATGCTGCATATCGCCAATGGATCCTACAATTGCAAAGATGCTTAAATCATAATATCTCAATTCCCTTGCAAGCAAATAGCAAATACCACTTGCAGATATTTCCCTGGCACCATCTATATTGAATATATGAGCATTAAATTGATAAACATTCTCTACCTTAGTATATTTCATAGTTGGAGGATGATGATCCAAAATAATTGCATTCAGGCCCTTTTCTACCATAATATCCATATATGAGGAGCCCATATCACAAAATATGTATAGCATGTCATTACTATTAACATGCCCTATGTTCCTGTTGCACATATCATAAAGGGTTTTTTCTGATAGGTGCTCTATTATGGACAAATGAAAGTTCTTATTTAATCTATATAACATTTTAATAATTATTGTTCCTGAGGATATTCCATCGGCATCATAATGAGTAATTACTCTTATTGGTCCTTCATGCCCTTTAATTTTCTCAATAATATCCTTTACTGTGTTTTTATATTTTAAATAAAGTTTTTCATCTTTAAATATAGATGATATCATAAGTATCTCCTATTTCTATAATGTTTTTTGTAATATTTTATTATATGTTATTGTCTTGATAACCATCACAAGTAAATACATCTATTTAATTAAAAATATATAAAAAAGTATATAAATATAAAAAATAAATATAAGACATCAAAATTTTAAAAAATCCATAATTATTAATAAAGTTATTTTTTTAAATTAGATTTATAAGAATTTTGGAATTATTTTTATTTTTTGATTTTTTTTATAATAATACTGCATATATATAAATTCAAATATAATAAAATAATAGCCATTAAAAACAATAAATCAGGAGGATTTTATATGATATCTAAGGACATATATAATGAACATATGAAGGGAACCACAACAATAGGCATAGTATGCAAAGATGGAATAGTGTTAGCCACTGATAAAAGAGCCACAATGGGGAACCTAATAGCAGATAAAGAAGCGAAAAAGTTATATAAGA
>DQSV01000051.1 GCA_015663075.1 Methanothermococcus okinawensis
ACCATGAGGCTCACAATAGTGCAACCAATTACTCTGCCAATTACTCCGATCCTATAAAAAATCATAATTACCCTATAAAAACTGTACCTATAAGTAAATTATTCATGAATCTAAAATATTCCAATGTTATACCAGTATCTGATGAACAGGGCCAAGGTATAATAAAAATATATAACAATGAAGATACAATATACTTTGACGTTAGAACTTACAAAATAAATCTGGATGATCCAGAGTATCTTACTGTTTCCAGGGAAATACTCCATTTTAAATATGGTACTTATTATAAATATACCTATACTCCAAAATATACTAACACCACAGAAAGTTGTTGCTACTATAGAAAAATTGGAAATTACCATATAATTATGGGATTTAAAAAAGAGGATAAATACATTAGGGATATGTGGTTGAGATGGAATGAGTATATTAATAACATATTATTTGGAAATTAAATTAATAAAAAAATAATAATCAAAAAATAATAAAAAATAATCTATTAAACCATCACTGTCCTTTTTATTATCATTGTGGCATAACTTCCCTTTTTTAATTGAAATTCCATTGTTATTTTATATTTTCCCCTGTTTAATTCATCCTTTAGGAATTTTTCATATGAAATATTCTCTGGGATGGAAATTATCATTCTTTCAGAGTAGGAGGGTTTAGAGAAGTCCTTTAATTTATTAAAATTCTCTATTTTTAATCCCTCTTTTTTTAATATACTTTTAATTATTTTAATATAATCCTCCTCAAAGTTATTGAGATTTATATCATGGGTTATTGTTGGGAATGTTTTATTTTTTAAAGTATCCAATATATCCTCATCTATGTTTTTATAGATTAATAGAGTTCCACAATTATAATCAACATATACCCTATCATCCTTAGGAATATAACTTTTTAAAAGGTTTTTTATGGATTCATTCCATAGATAACTTTGATATGCTGAAACAAATAATTTCTTTAATCTATTATCTACGTATTTAAATGCTCCTTTAAACCTTTCTTTATCTCCATTATTTAAATACTTTATAATATTTACAAACATTTTATTTTTTATTTTATTATTTTTTATATATCTTAAAATACTTTTCCAATGTCCCCAATTTTCATTTATATATCTTTTTAAATCTTTTATTCTTTTATTTTCACTTTTTTTATATTTTGTAAGAATTATTTTTAAAGCATTTTCATAATTTTCCATCATATATTCTTTGGCTATAAATGTCCTATTTTGGAATACACTTCCAAATCTTTGATCATCATAATAGTTAGGAACTCCTAAATGAAGGTTTCTTAAATTATCTCCTATTTTTAAAAAACTCTCTCTTTTAATATTACGAATGGTAATTTTAAATTTATTTCCCATTAATTGACCTAATTTTAAGGGATTGACAACTGTTTTTAAATATTCTACTTTTAGATTTTTCTCATTAAGAGATATTACTCTATATTTTGTAGGTATGGTAATATATTGCAGGGTAATGGCATGTCTATCCTTTAAACCACAGTACCCTATGTCCTCTAGTGGAATATTAAACTTTTTAGAAATATAGGATAATGTTTTTAAGTTTTCCATGTTTGTTTTTTTCAATAAATATAGATTGTAGTTATTTCCCTCTTTAAGGGTATTTTCATCCAATATTTCCTCTACAATAAAATCCTCTGGGACCTGTCGAATTTTCATAATATCTTAACCAATTATTACGTAGGTAAATGTATGAATAAATATAAAATTACAAGGGCATATACTAATCAATCTTTGAATATGCTTCAACCTGAAGAACCCCCTCATCACATCCTCTTTTTTCAACCTCTTCAGGGACCCTTAGACCAATGGACATATCCAATCCTTTATAGATTATGACCCCTCCAACAATTGCAATTAAAGAAATTACAATTGCACCGATTAATTGCCCAATTAAGGAAACACTTGAGGCATCCCTCAATAAAAATGGAATACCTGCACATATTACACCAATAAAACCACTCATAGCATGTACTGGACCTATAGCACATACATCATCTATTTTTAACTTTTCTTCAATTATCTTATAGGTAAATGGCTGTTGAAAACCTGCAATAGCCCCTACAATAAGTGCCCCCAATGGAGTAAATAAATTAACCCCACTGCATACTGCAACAAGCCCTGCACACATTCCATTTGCAGTATATAATGGATCATTTCTTGAACTTATGGCTCCACCTAATATGCCCCCTGCAAGGGCCATTGTAGTGGCAATTGCCACCTGTGTTAATTCTAAACCATCTCCAACTGTAGAGGCACTTCCTATATTAAATCCATACCATCCAAATGCCAATATAAATGCCCCTAAAACAGCCAATGGAATATTATGGCCAGGTAATGCCTGAGGGATACCATTAATATACTTTTTGAGTCTTGGTCCCAAGGCCCATGCCGCAACTAAGCCCACTAAACCTCCAAAGAGATGAACTACCCCACTTCCTGCATAATCTGTAAATTTTATTCCTAAATTTGCAAATCCTCCCCCCCATACAAGATGCTCCACTATTGGATAGAGTATTCCTCCAACAATAAGTGCTCCTATAAAATAAGGAATGATTTTTATTCTCTCGGCCACTCCGCCTGTGATTATAGTTACGGCTGCTGCCGCAAATACTACCATCTTCATCCACCAAGCCCCTAATTCAGCATCAAACGTACCTGTTATTAGTGGTAGTATATTTTCAATACCATAGGATATACCATATCCTAAAAATAAATAGCCTACAAACACTGCCATTAAATCCAATAATTTTAAAACACAATGATATGCAGCGTTTTTATGACTAAACTGTCCAATTTCCAATGCTAAGAAACCTGCCTTCATAAAAAAAATTAATGATGCAGCCCATAAAAAGAAAAAAACATCTAAACCAGACATTATTATCACCTCAACCTCAGTAGGAATATACCTTCCTATATCCATAACCTCCTATATATGGTTTACTAAGGAGTACGGAAGCCTGTTTCCTATTTAAATATTGAATAAATTTAAAAGAATAATATATATTAATAAAATTAAAATAAAATCATATATATATCTTTTATTTTCTTTATTTAACTTTATATAGTATTAAATTATATAATTTATAAGTTAACATATATAT
>DQSV01000031.1 GCA_015663075.1 Methanothermococcus okinawensis
TCCTCATCTGGAGTGGTATTTGCAGTTAAGGATTGGACAAAAATATGCCATCCTGAAGTTCTAAGGTATTTACTTTTAAGAAGTAAGCCCTCAAAGCATATTGACTTTGATTTAAAAACAATACCTAATCTTGTAGAAGACTATGATGAATTGGAGAGAAATTACTTTGGATTAATAGATAGAATGAATAATGGCCAGGAATTAAATGAAAATGAAAGGGATAAAGTAAGACTTTATGAACTTTCAACCCCCAATATGCCAGATAAATTACCTTTGCAAATACCCTATAGGTTCTGTGTTGTAATATCTCAAATAGCCTACAATACCGAGAAAAATGAAATAGATATGGATAGAGTATTGGAAATCCTAAGGAGAAATAACTATAAGGATATTGATAAAATAGATAAACAGGACTTTGAGAGATTGAAAAGTAGATTGTATATGGCAAGAAATTGGGCCTTAAATTATGGAGAGATATTGACCATAATAGATCTTAAGGAGGCCATTGAGGAATATAATAAATTAAATGGAAAGCAGAAAGAATGGATAAATTTATTTAAGGAGAGATTAAAGGAAATAGAATTCCAGAGTATAGTTCTACATGAATCAATATACAACAGTGCAAAGGAAATAGGATTAAACCCAAAAGAGGCCTTTTCAGCATCCTATAGAATATTTCTTGGAAAAAATTATGGTCCTAAGTTAGGGAGTTTTTTATCCTCCCTTGATAGGAATTTTGTGATTGATAGATATTCATTAAAGAGATAATAAACAATGGAGATAGGTAAAAAAAATACAATGTATATATTATAATCTTAAAAAATTGTGCAACAAATAAAAAAAATTTTAATCCATTAAATATCTCTAAAAAAAATAATTTCCTTTTATATTTTATTTATATTTTATCCTCTTTATTATATTTATTATATTTATTATATTATTATTTATGTTTTCAATTGTAAGTTTAAGATATATATGTTTTATATATATGTTTTCAATTAAATTTAGGTGGGGATGTTATGCAAATTATTCAGATATTTGCCCTAATCTTTGCAATTTTTGCAATGTTTAAAGTGATATGGCAATTAAGGGATAATAAAATAAGTGGGGAGTCTGCAATATTTTGGTTGTTTATCTGGACCTTAACGATACTTATTGTAGTATTTCCAAGAACTATGAGTTATATGGCCACATTAACTGGTGTGGGAAGAGGAGTAGATGTTGTAGTATATGTTGCCATTATAACACTTTTCTATCTAATATATAGAATATATACCAAGATAGAGAATATTGAAAGGGAACTTACACTAATTGTAAGGGAGATAGCCATATCAAAAAGGGAAAAGAAGGAAAGGGAAAATAATAAATAATAATTAAAAAAATTATATAGAAATAATAGAAATTATAAAAAAGGAGATACTATGAACCCTAAGGAAAAGGAGGATCTTTTAGTAAATATAGCTCCTTATATTGAAAATATAGAATTTTTTAAGGAACTTTTAGAGAACTCCAAAGATATTGAAGACTTAAGAAATAAATTAAATGAACTTATTAAAAAAGAAGTAGAAATCACTAAAAGAACAGATATAAACATCATATTGGATAAAATAAACAATTTAACTCATTCTTCTATTGGTTAAAGAGTATCCTCTCATGGCCACTATATACTGTAAATCTACCCCTCCTTGCAAAACCTATTAAAATTAAATTATTTTTCCTTGCCAATTCAACTCCTCTATCCATTGAAGGGGACTTTGATATTATTACAGGTATGTTTGCATTCATGGCTTTATTTACCATCATATAGGGTTGCCTACCACTTGATACAAGAATTTTATCTCTTAGGTTTATGCCCCTTAATATTCCATAACCAATTACTTTATCCACTGCACTATGTCTTCCTATATCCTCAATAGAAACTATTTTATTTCCATTTAAGTCATATAGGCATGCCCAGTGAGTACCTCCTGTTAATTCCCATATTTTTTTATCCCTCAGCATATCCTCCATAATATTTAAAATAGTGCTCAGAGGCAATTTAATAGGCACTTTATTAATTAGATATCTTTCGCAATTGCCAGTTTCATTATTCGCACTGTTTGAAGTATGGGTATTTACTACTATATTATTGTCCTCTATATGGACATCTTTAACATCTACTCCTTTTAGATAACCTTCGGCAATAGTATGGCCTACTCCAAGTTCCTTTAAATTCTCAGGAGATGCAGTTATCTTTGATATTTTTTTATTGTTAATATATATATTATAATCCCTCTCAATACATATATAGTCCTCTTTAATCTCTGGAGTGCCCTTCCATACTAAGACACTTAATTTTTTTATCATAGATTATCCCTTATAATTTTTACATAGAATCTCCTACTCCTAGGTCCATCAAATTCACAGAAATATATTCCCTGCCAGGTTCCAAGGAGTAATTTTCCATTGGATACAATCAAATTTAGGGAAGTTGCAAAGAGGGAACTCTTAATATGGGCATCAGAGTTACCTTCCAAGTGTGTAAATATGCTACATTCTTTGGGTATTTTCCTATTTAAAAACTTCAAAATATCCTCCTTAACTGAAGGATCTACATTTTCATTTATTGTAAGGGCTGCAGTAGTGTGGGGGGTGTATAACACAACAATTCCCTCTTTTATATTGGATTTTTTTAGTGATTGGAGTATATACTCTGTAATGTCTATTAATTCCTCCCTTTTATGGGTTTTTATATCATACTCCATTAGCATGGTATCACTTTTTATTATTAATATAAAAATTAAAAATAAAATAAATTAAATAATTTTAGACAAACACATAAAATATTTTTGGACTTATAGCCTATAAAAACTTAATAAAAAAATAATAGATGTGCCTAATAAAATTAAGATAAGGTTTATTTTAGTATGGGTAGTTTTGCTTAAGACTATAAATTATTATTTCAATATTGCCCCCTCATCTGCCGAAGTAACTAATCTTGCATATCTGGCTAAGTATCCCCTTTTAACCTCTACTTCAGGTTTCTCCCATTTAGATAACCTTCTTTTGATTTCATCATCCGATACCCTCAATTGGATACTTTTGCCTATCATATCTATGGATATTATATCCCCCTCCTCCACTATAGCTATGGGCCCTCCAGCCATGGCTTCTGGGGATATATGGCCTATACAAGGTCCTCTACTTCCCCCACTAAACCTACCATCTGTAATAAGGGCCACCTTATCATCCAACCCCATACCACATATAGCAGAGGTTGGAGCAAGCATTTCCTTCATCCCAGGTCCCCCTGCAGGACCTTCATATCTTATTACTACTACATCACCCTCCTTAATTTCCCCTCCAAGTATTGCCTTTATGGATTCCTCCTCAGAGTTAAATACTCTTGCTGGCCCTTCATGTTTATACATCTTTGGATTAACTGCACCAATTTTAACAACTGCTCCCTTTGGGGCGAGATTTCCCTTCAGGATTCTTAAGCCTGCCTCCTTATGTACAGGTTTATCTATGGGTCTTATTATGTTATGGTCAACATACTTGACTTCATTTATGATCTCTCTTATACTCTTTCCACTTACAGTTTTTGTATCCCTTACCTTACTCTCCAGTGCTTTCAACACTGCAGGAATACCTCCAGCCCTATGTAAATCCAACATAAAGTGGTTTCCCCCTGGTCTAATTGAGGCTATATGGGGAACCTCATCACTTAATCTATCAAAATCCTCAAGGGTTACAAAGCCCCTTTCTATTTCACTGGCTATGGCTGGGATATGTAATGTTGTGTTTGTGGATCCTCCCAATGCTAAATCCACTAGTATGGCATTTTCAAAGGATTCCTTTGTTAGTATATCTGTGGGTTTTATATTTTTTCTTACTAAATCTACCACCACCTTCCCACTTCTTTTTCCTATTCTTATCTTTTGGGCATCCACTGCATGGGTTGTGGCACACATTGGAAGGGAGAGACCAAGGGCCTCAGTTAGACAGGCCATACTGTTGGCAGTAAATAATCCAGAACAACTCCCTGCTCCAGGGCAGGCACAATCTTCAATATCCTTTAATTCCTCCTCGCTTATCTTACCTGCCTGATAGGCCCCTGCACCCTCAAATACACTTATCAAGTCGTACTTCTGTCCATGGGTCTCTCCAGGGAGCATGGGACCCCCAGTAACAACTACAAAGGGGATATTCAATCTCAGGGCTCCCATTATCATACCAGGTACTATTTTATCACAGGAGGGAACAAGTACTAACCCATCAAAGCCATGGGCCTTTGCCATACTCTCCACAGTATCTGCAATGATCTCCCTGGAAGGTAGGGAGTACCTCATACCCTCATGCCCCATGGCTATACCATCACAGATGGCCATGGTATTAAACTCAAAGGCAGTTCCTCCATTTGCATATATGCCCTTCTTTATGGCCTCAGCAAGGGATCTTAAATGTATATGCCCAGGAACAACTTCGGTATAACTGTTGACCACTCCAATAAATGGTCTACTTATCTCTTCATCAGTATAACCACAGGCCTTCAGCAGACTCCTATGGGGAGCCCTATTTATGCCTGATTTTATGCCATCACTTATCATTTTATCACCAATATTGAAAATTATTTTCTTAGGTATTTTATTTTTTATTATTTATTTTTTTATTCTTTAATCTTATATTATTTTTATTTTTTTAGTCAATAGTATTTTCCATATAAATTTAATATAGTTTAAGATTAAAAATCCTTAATAATTATAAAATATTTAGTTTAAAATATCAAGTATGATAAATAAAATTAATTTAAAAAAATCAAAAATTAAAATTATCGAAATCTTATGATATAGAAGAAAAATAAATATTTGAAAATATAAGAGAAAGTAAATACTTAAAGAGATAGAGAAAAATAAAATATTCAAAAAATAGAAATCTCACACCACTATCCCTCCCTACACTCCAAGCACTGGAAGTGCAGAGGAAATCCTTTAATTAAGGAGTTATTATACCTACAATAGGTCTAAAATATTATATGTTTTACTATGAAATAAGGATATAATTATAAATAATTAAATTATTCAAAAATAAACCTAAAAATACCATTATTATAAAGCTTAAAACTGGAGGAAAAATATGGATATTAATGATTTAAAATATATAGAAAAAAAATTAGGTAGAAAACCTAATGACGTAGAGATAGGGATGTTTGAAAACCTTTGGAGTGAGCACTGTTCCTATAGAAGTACAAAAAGTATTTTAAAATTGTTTAGTAAGACCATAAAGGACAATCAAAATATAGTTGTGGGACCTGGAGATGATGCCGCAATAATAAAAATAGATGAAAAAAATAATTTATGTGTTGCCATGGCCATGGAAAGCCATAATCATCCCTCTTATATAGATCCCTACAATGGAGCCGCCACAGGAGTTGGGGGCATAGTTAGGGATATAATATCCATGAATGCAAAGCCAATAGCACTTATGGATGCCTTAAGATTTGGAGATATTAAAGGAGAGGAAAGGGATAAAGTTAGATACCTTGTTGAGGGGGTAGTTAATGGTATTGGAGACTATGGAAATAGGATAGGAGTACCTACTGTTGGGGGAGAATGTGAGTTTGATAGGTCTTATAACTACAACAACCTTGTAAATGTAGTTTGTATTGGTCTCGTAAGGGAAGAGGATATAATAACTGGAAAGGCCAAAGAACCTAATCTATCCCTTATATTGGTTGGAAGTACTGGTAGAGATGGAATAGGAGGGGCCTCCTTTGCCTCCAAAGACCTTACAAGTGATAGTGATGAGGATAGGCCAAGTGTGCAGATTGGGGATGCATTTACTGAGAAGTGTTTAATAGA
>DQSV01000032.1 GCA_015663075.1 Methanothermococcus okinawensis
AAATTATTTAACTCTATCAGGGTTAATAAGAACTTAAATATTCCCTTTATAGGTATTTTATCTTTTTATTATATTATTTTATTATATAATTGGAGATACCATTTATTTAACTATGATTATTCTATACTTTATTTTTATATTTTATTTTTTATTTTATTATTTATTTATTATTTATTTAAAAATTATAACAGTTGATATTTATGATAATGCACCCAAGGCCTTCTCCTATAGCAGCCTCAATGTATCAATTAAGGGATATTGGCGTAGATGCAATAATTCTCCATGGCCCAAGTGGCTGCTGTTTTAGAACTGCAAGATTGTTAGAGTTAGATGGAGTAAGGGTATTTACAACAGCAATGGATGAAAATGACTTTATATTTGGAGGTAGTGAGAAGTTGGAAGATACTTTAAATGAGGTATTGGATTACTTAAAAAAACATACCACCAAGAAAAATTATATTATAGGCATTGTTGGAACCTGTCCAAGTATGATAATTGGAGAGGATCTATATCTCCCAGTGAATAAATATGCCAAGGATAATGTAAAAATTATACCTGTAGAAGTACATGGTGGAATGGGGGATAACACCATTGGAGCCATAAAAGCCATGGAAAGTTCCTTGGAAATGGGCATAATAGATGAAAGGGAATTTAAAAGGCAAAAATTTATATTAAAAAAAGCCACAGAAGTGGAAAAAACAAGAGGCATGGCTAAAAATAAATACCTAAAACCTTCCTATGAGGACGATGTGGATAGGGTAATTGAATTAATTAAAAATCTCAATAATAATGGAAAAATAGCCTGTGTATTAAATGCCAAAAAGGAAACAGCATATTTATTTGCCCATCCCCTAATTGAAATAAATAAATACCTGGATAAAAAAAATATAGTAAATATTGCCAACTTAGATAAGAATATTGGCCTTAAAAAAATAAGAGATGATGCCAACATCCTATTGAATGAATATAAGATGAATAACATAAACATTGATTATATCACTGGAGGATTGGATGAATATCCCCTTACTGGAAAAAAAGCCGTGGATATATTAAAGGAGATTGATGTGGATATGGTAATAGTGTCTGGAGTGCCCCATGCACTTCCCATAGAGGAACTAAAGAAAACCAACAATAACATCATAACAGTGGGCATAAGTGATGGTCCTCGATTGTATCATCCAATAAAGGAGATTTATGATTATAGTATTATTGAATTGGATGCCCATGCAAAGGTATTAGGTAAGAGAACTATTGTAAACTCAAGATTTGGCGAAATATTAAGATATGCTTTAAAGGATTTGTAATTATTCTTTATTCCTTATTTTTTATAATTCATATATCATATTAATTATTTATTTTTTTAATATCTAAACCCATATCAATAGCAGGAGCAGAGTGTATTAAACATCCCATGGATATTATATCTATATTATACTTTGCATACTCCATAACATTTTTTTCATTTATGCCCCCACTAACTTCAACTATGGGAGGCCCATATCCCATTTCACTAAAATTATCAATCACTTCAAGGGCCCCCTTAATATCCTCAGGTTTAAAATTATCCAATAACACTATATCAGGCATATAGGGAAGTACCTTTTCTAAAAGTTCTATACTATCCACTTCAACCTCTATCTTCTTTGAAAAACTAACTTTTTTTAATCTATTGAAACATTCATCCACTCCAAGGGCCTCTATATGGTTATCCTTTATCATTACCATATCATCCAATCTAAATCTATGAGTATCTCCCCCTCCAATATGGACGGCATATTTTTCAATTGGAGACAATCCTGGAAGGGTCTTTCTTGTGCAGGCTATTTTTACTTTTTTGTTTATTTTACGTACCATGCTAACTATATTGTATGTTTTTGTGGCTATACCACATAGATGCATTAAAAAATTTAAGATGGTTCTTTCAAGGGCTAAAATCTTTCTTGTATTGCCATAAATTTCCATAATTTTACTATTTTCATTTGCAAGTTTTCCCTCATTTATCAATATATTGTATTTCAAATCATGTCCCTCTAAAAAATCGGCAATAAAGTTTATACCACAAATTATGGATTTTTCCTTTATAACTATCTCTCCCTTGGAATTATGATTTTTGGGAATAATATATTCTGAGGTAATATCTCCAAAGCCCACATCCTCAATAAGAGAATTATTTAAAATTTTTTTGGCATACATATTTAACATAGGCTCACCAATTTATTATGAATAACCTACTTCCCATCAAAAAAATATCTACTAAGGTAGAATATATAAAGATTATGAACCTAATAAAAAAATACATTAAGGGAGTATGTAGAACAAGAGAATTAATAAGTTAATTAAATCTCTTTAAAATACCTCTTAATATTAATATAATAATATTTTATGCAATTATTATATATAATACCTTATGTGTACACTTCATTAAGGGATAATAAATCCCATATTAATTTAAATTATTTCTTTACTTTCTTTCTCTTAACCATTTTAAATTTTTTTCCTCCACAGTTACAAATTAAATTCTCTATACAAAGGGATCTACCATCTATACTATGGATCCTATTACAATTTAAACATTTATAGTACCTAATTGTTGGCTTCACTTCTCCAGTGTATAGTTTATTCAAATCGATTTCTTCGTTTTTAAATTTTTTTAAATTTTTTCCCATCAACCTGGCTAAAAAGGTAGTATTTCCTATTATCTCGGAGCCTTCATAGGTATTAAATCCTGGAATAAGTTCATATATTGCAAAATTCATACTGTTTATGATTTTCTGAACTTCCAAGTATTCTTCCATAGGTTTGTGAGAGAAGGCCAAATAAAGTACTCCACTACTACCCTCTCCCAATCCCTCAACAGATCTTGATAAAAATAATTTTAATCCATTTAGTGTATAAGGGGGGTCAGTAAATACCACGTCAAATGCCCCTTTAAAATCCTTAGTTAAGGGTTTTCTAAAATCATGTTTAATGGTTTTAATATTTAGGTTTTCCCTCTTAGATATGTTATCTATTAGATTTAATAATCTATCATCTATATCCATGACCACAACTTCTTCACAAAAATCCGTCATTGCCGTTGGTAGGGAGGTTAGGTCATCATCTCCAATAAATAATACCCTTTTCCCCTCTAAATCACCCCTATCTGCCATAATCCCTGCCCTATATACTCCAGTCTCGGGAGTTGCAAAGGATTGGTCTATGGAGGTATTTACTGTAGGTCTAAGTTTTGTGTACTCCCTATGTTTTTTAAGTATTTTTTTGAAGGTTTCATCAAGTAATATTCCCTTCCCTCCACATTTGGGGCATTTTAAATCATGTTTCATTTTAAGGTTTAGATGCTTATTAATTAACTTTATTCCATATTCTGAATATACAGCTCCCTGTTCTACTCTACTTAATATTCTATTTCTCTCCAACATTGTTCTTACTTTTGATACAATGGGTAATGGCAATTTTGTATATTGGGCTATTTTTTTCGTGGATATGGGCTGATTTCTATAGATACACCTTAAAATGCTTTCAATAGCACTAACTCCCTCTGCTACATTTACTCGATCTGCTAGTTTTATTAAGAACCCTTTGAAATTGTTATTATTAAGTAAATCTATTTCATCTGTATCTTTTATTGATTTACTTCCCATTTTTCCAATTATCTTCATGATATATACCTTTTATAATGATTTAAATCTAACATTTATTAAAATTAGTTAATTTCTTAACTCTGCAGGTAATGAACATAATACTACTTTCTTCCTCTTTAACAATAGTTTCATTCATCATTATTGGATTTCTTTCTTCTTTTTCTGTTGTAATGGATA
>DQSV01000056.1 GCA_015663075.1 Methanothermococcus okinawensis
CCTCCCTTAGCCCCATTTGTTCGTTTTTTTAGATCCTCTGTTATATCACAAAATACTATGGGTACTTCAAATTCATTTGCTATCCTCCTGGCCTGTTCCTTGGATAGGGACCAACTCCATTTATGGACAAAATGGACTGCTAAAACCACATTGAGACCTAAATCCTTTGCCAATGCAAGTGCTGTTGAACTGTCCTTACCTCCACTTAACATGGATATTATTTTTTTATTTAAGGCGTTATGCTCTTGGAAGTTATGTAGAATATCCCTTTTTAACTGTTTTAAATCACTTAAGTGTCGCTTATTTCTTGTCCATTCTGTAAATATTATATTTTCCTTCATATATTTCCCATTTTATTATAGTTTAGTACATAAGCATTATTTTTCCTAAAAAATGCAATGATATTCTTTTCTAAGTCAAAGGAAAGATAAGGAGATTTTGGAAGAGATCCCCATACAATTTTCCTTTAATTCATCTTAGGGGTGTTAGCGAGATTTATATCATTCTATAATCTTTGGAGGTTGTTAACTTAACATCCTCAAATATCAAATAATTAGAACAAATATGTATAGTTATTAATTTAAATTTATAAATTATAGAAAAGTTTATATATCAATACAACTTACTAAATGTTGCATCCCATGGTGGAGTAATTAGGGCAGTGGCTCAGCCTGGTTAGAGTGCTCGGCTGATAACCGAGTGGTCCGGGGTTCGAATCCCCGCTGCCCTACTTTTTATAAGACTATTTTTTGAGGACCTTTATATATTTTGTAAATTTATTTTTAAACTTTTTTAACCCCTATATTTTTTTAATTCCTCTCTTAACTTTAAGTTTTCTATAAAATTGATTAAATCTCCATGGGTTTTTTCCAAGATACTTCTTGATATATCCTGTTTTTTTCTTAAACCATCTATTAAATGGTAATAATCAAATTTTATTATATTATCATATATTTTTTCCATAAAATTATAGTATCTCTCAGATTCATGAATATTGTCCATTTTAATGGATTCCAAAACCATCCTTCTTAATTCTCCTATGGTATCACAAAGCCCTAAGATATAGTTTTCTGGCTTGATATCTAGTTCAAACTGAGAATACTCCAAATATTCATTATTAAATACTATGCTATAGAATACTTGAAATTCTACGTACTCCTGTTGAGGGGTATTTATATATTTTCCAAAATCAGGGTAGGTTTTGATCAATTCCTCTAATTTTTTGAGTTTATCAATTACTTCAAAGGAAATACTTTCTTTTTTCAATTTTTGGACATACCTTATGTTCATTGCACAATCCCTTATAATCTCCCTTGATATTTTTAATACCTCCTCTCGGATATTATCCTTTTTTTCAAAATACTTGATTAACTCCTTTTCTGTACTATTCATACATCTACACCAAAAAGTTTATATAACATACTACATAACTATAAACATCCTTTTTATTTTAAATAAAATGCCTAAGAGTTAAGTATATATATAACAATACTTAACAATAATAAGGCATTATTTCAAAACCTGAAAAAGCACTATGCTATAGACAGGTTTGTTTTTTTAATTATTAAATATATTTTTAAAATAAATTCTAAATAAATTTTTGGAGTATATAATCCATTTATCTATTCTCAATGATTTAAACATAATTGTTAATAAAACATTAATATAAAGAAAAATCTTTAATTAACTTTCAATTATAGTCGTAGAATAATAATTATTAATAAATTTAGGAGGTTATACAATGGGTATGAAAAGAAATAGGCCTCGTAGAGGTTCCTTGGCATTTAGTCCAAGAAAAAGGGCCAAAAGGCCAATTCCAAAAATTAGATCCTGGCCAGATGAGGATAGAGTTAGGCTTCAGGCCTTTCCTGTATATAAGGCAGGAATAACACATGCTCTGATTAAGGAAAATAATCCAAAGAGTCCCAATTCAGGACAGGATGTATTTACACCTGTTACAGTATTGGAAGCTCCTGATATTAATGTTATAGGAATAAGAGTTTATGAAAAAACTACAAAGGGTTTAAGGACTCTAACTGAGGTTATGGCTGAGAATTTAGATAAAGAGTTATCTCGAAAGATAAATCTTCCAAAGGAGCCTAAAAATAACATGGAAAAATTAGATGAAGTTATGGACAAAATTGCAGATGTTAGGGTAATAGTCCATACAAATCCAAAAAACACATGTTTACCAAAAAAGAAGCCAGAAATAATTGAAATAAGAATTGGTGGGAAGGATCTTAAAGAAAGATTGGCCTATGCCAAGAAAATATTGGGTAAAACCATATCTATAAATGAGGTATTTGCAGAAGGAGAGTTTATAGATACCTTGGCAATTACCAAAGGTAAAGGATTCCAGGGCCCAGTTAAGAGATGGGGAATAAAAATACAATTTGGAAAACACCAGAATAAAGGAGTTGGAAGACATACTGGTTCCATAGGGCCATGGACTCCAAAAAGGATTATGTGGACAGTACCTATGGCAGGTCAGATGGGGTATCATCAGAGGACAGAATACAATAAGAGAATATTAAAAATTGGAAACAATGGAGAAGAAATAACACCAAAAGGTGGATTTTTACACTATGGAGTAATTAAAAATAACTATGTATTAGTTAAGGGCTCAGTTCAGGGACCTGCAAAGAGACTTGTAGTATTAAGGGGAGCCATTAGAAATCCAGAGGATAAATTCGGCCTACCTGAAATAACCTACCTAAGTAAGGAATCTAAACAAGGGAATTAATAGAAATAATAAAAAAATATTTAACAAAAATAATACTAAAATAGAAACAAAGGAATTAAAGTAAAAAATAAAATAAATAAATAGATTAAAAATAATACTCTAAAAATAATTTAAACTAAAATAAAATAAATAAAAAAGGAAAAAACACGTCATAGGTGTTATATAATGAAGGTTAAAGTTTATAACATAGATGGTTCTGAAAAGGGAGAAATGGAATTGCCGTCAGTATTTAAAACTGAGTATAGGCCAGATTTAATCAAAAGAGCATTTCTATCTTCATTAACTGCAAAATTACAACCAAAGGGCGTAAATCCAATGGCTGGTAAGAGAACCTCTGCAAAATCCATAGGTAAAGGACATGGTAGGGCAAGGGTTCGAAGAACTAAACAGGGACAGGCTGCATTTGTACCTCAGGCTGTAGGGGGTAGAAGATGCCATCCTCCAAAGGTTGAAAAAATACTTCATGAAAAAATAAACAATAAAGAAAGAATAAAGGCATTAATGAGTGCAATATCCGCCTCTGCCAATTCAGAACTTGTAAAAAATAGAGGGCATATTATAGATGAAGTACCCTCCATTCCATTAGTGATTGATGACCAATTTGAAGGAATTAAGAAAACAAAAGATGTTTTAGAGGTATTTAAGAATTTAGGCTTGGATAAGGACGTTAAGAGGGCCAAAAATGGAATTAAAATTAGGGCTGGAATTGGCAAATTAAGGGGAAGAAGGTATAGAAAACCAAAAAGCGTTTTAGTTGTAGTAAGTAATCTATGTGATGCAATTAATGCCTCCAGAAACTTGCCTGGGGTGGATATAATTACTGTTGATAGTTTGGGAGTACTCCATATAGCACCAGGTGCAGATGCAGGAAGATTAACACTTTGGACTGAGGGAGCCATGGAAAAATTAAAGGAGAGATTTTAATTTGTAGATTATTTTACTATAAAGATATACTCATGAGGTGATGGCATGGATGCCTTTGATATTATTAAAGTGCCAATAATTAGTGAAAAAACCATGAAACTTATTGAAGAAGAAAATAAACTGGTATTTTATGTAGACAAAAAATCAACAAAAACGGATATTAAAAAAGCCATTGAAGAACTATTTAATGTGGAAATAATGGAGATAAACACGTTAATCACCCCTAAGGGCCAGAAAAAGGCTTATATAAAATTGAAGGATAAGTATGATGCAGGAGAAATTGCAGCCAACTTAGGAATATACTAAAGGGAAAAAATCCTTAAAAACCTTTAATTTTTTTTAATGATTTAAAATAATTATTTATTGACAGGAACAAGAAGTTAAAAGGATATTATAGGTGATATAAATGGGTAAAAGATTGATATCCCAAAATAGAGGTAGGGGTACTCCAAAATACACCTCGCCCTCCCATAAAAGAAAAGGAGAGGCCAAATATAGAAAGTTTGATGAAATGGAAAAAAAAGATAAGATTATAGGAGTAATAGTGGATATACTCCATGACCCAGGAAGAAGTGCTCCTGTGGCCAAGGTTAGATTTGAAAATAATGAAGAGAGACTTATATTGGTTCCAGAGGGTATGAAAATTAATGATGAAATTGAGTGTGGAATAAGTGCAGATATAAAACCTGGAAATGTGTTGCCCTTGGGGGAGATACCAGAGGGTATTCCAGTATACAACATAGAAACAATTCCTGGGGATGGGGGAAAGTTGGTTAGATCAGGGGGATGTTATGCTCATATAATTGCCCATGATGTAGGTAAAACAATAGTAAAATTGCCCTCTGGATATATGAAAACACTAAATCCCATGTGTAGAGCCACAATAGGGGTAGTTGCAGGGGGAGGTAGAAAGGAAAAGCCATTTACAAAGGCAGGTAAAAAATATCATGCTATGAAACCTAAAGCCATAGTCTGGCCAAAGGTTAGAGGAGTGGCAATGAATGCAGTGGATCACCCATTTGGTGGAGGAAGACATCAACATACTGGAAAACCTACAACCATTTCAAGAAAAACCTCTCCTGGTAGAAAGGTAGGACATATTGCTGCCAGAAGAACTGGAAGGAGAAGATAATTTGTTTTTGAATAAATTAAAATTTTATAAATAAAAATAAAAAAATCCATTAATAAGGTGGAATAATGGCTAAAAAGGTATTTAAAAAGGGAAGACCAAAGAGAAAGGGAAAAAAACAGATAACCCCAAGAAGAAGAGTGGAATTTAGATATAAAGGATACACCTTGGAAGAATTACAAAATCTTCCAATAAAGAAGTTTATTGAATTACTCCCATCAAGGCAGAGAAGAAGTATGCTAAGGGGAATCACTCCAAAACAGAGAAAGTTAGTTATGAAAATTAAAAGGGCCAGAAGATTATTAAATAGAGGAAAGAATCCCAGGACAATTAGAACACATTGTAGAGACTTTGTAATCACTCCAGCCATGGTTGGATTAACCTTTGGTATATACAATGGTAAAGAATTCCAAGAGGTAAAAATAGTGGAAGAGGCCATTGGAAGATACCTTGGAGAATTTGCTCCAACAAGAAAGGTTGTTCAGCACAGTTCTCCAGGTATGGGTGCTACAAGAGGGTCTATGTTTGTGCCAATTAAGTAAATATTTATACTTTATACTTTTTTTATTAAAACAGAGATTGAGAATATTTTTATACTCAATTACTACTAAAAATCCTTTAAAAGATTATTTACTTTTTTAGATGTTATTATTTTATTTATGGTCTTAAAATTGTTTGTAGTTAATAAAAACTTAAATTTTAAAAACCTATAAAAAATATTATAAAAATTAAAAAAATAATTTAAAAAAATTAATAATATAAAATACTATAAAAAACAATAATCTAAGATCTTAAAATACCCATAAAGAAGTAAATATATAAAAAAGTAAAAAAAGTAAAAAAATATTTTAAATTTATTCATTTTTATTTTTCATATCATTTCAAAGAGTTCTCCAAAGGTAACCCTTTTATCTGTTTTAACTAATCTAGGAATTCTACCTATTTTACCCGCATACTCCCCAATAACAACAAAGACTCCATCAATGTTATCAATGGATTCTCCCTGCTCTAAACATTTATTTATAGCCTCATCTGGGGAACCTACTGCAAAATTGCCTATACTGGTAGCTGCTGCATCTGCTATGCTACTTTCCTCTGCAAAAACTACCACTGCATCAGCATTTCCAAAACTTACTGAATGCCCAACTGTTCCCGAAGAAGTACATACACCATATCCTTTAAAGGCTCTATCCTCTTTTATCTCAAATCCAATATGGCCTGATAAGGGAGAATTTCCAGCATACAATCCAACAATTATATTTTTAGTGGCCCTTAATGCAATATCTCCTCCATTTTCTGAAATTATATTTTTACACCCTTCTTTTATGGTATTTTCCACAATTATCTGGCTAATACTTCCTGCAACAGAGGCCATGGGCCCAACATTTGCATTTTCTCCTGCCCTTGCCATTATTTTAACAATTTTTGGAGCCTCAACATCAACACTTAAGGGTTCATAACTTCTTAAAAATTCTGGATGTTTTAATATGTAATTTTCAAGAAGTATCCTTTCCCTTAATATTGTATTTTTAGCAATATCTATGAATTTTTTATCTTCTGTTTTTAAAAGAACATTTGTTTCCTTAATTGATATTTTTTTTTAAAATTTAACATATTTTCCCTTTTTTATTTATAATATTTATAATATTTTAAATATTTTATTATTTATCTTTTTAAATACTCACAAACCTTTTCAAACATTAAATTTGTTGGATCCTCTAACTTAATACCATTGTTTCTTTTTCCAAGGTTATCAATTATATAAGTTACCACATCATTAATAGATGTCGAGTGAATCATTCTATTTTTGTTTATAAGGTATCTATCCACACCCAGCATACGCTCAGGATAACATGAAACTGTGGGTACTCCAATTACTGCCGCCTCCCTATTCATTGTGCCTCCTGCACCAACCATGGCGTCAGCATAGTATAAAAGAGATATAGTATCGATAATCCCAGGGATAATAGCCCCTAAAGAGGAATATATCTCCCTTTGTTTTTCACTCCTTGGAAATACCACTATATTGCAATCTATACTCTTATTCAGATTTTTAATTATTTCAGGTAATATATCCCTTTTGCCATTGCAATATGAGGAATTTGGACAGGACCTCATTACAATTAATGGTAAATCCTTATTAAGTCCCAATGTGTTTATTATATTATTATCCAATGGCAAAATATTGTTTAATCTGGAATTTACGTTTGCCACCTCACAGGTTCCCTCAAAGGTTAAAAAATCATTTCCCCCCTGACTCTTTAAAAGGTCTCTGTCTGTGCCTATGGGGGATATAATATTATTAACTATGGGTAGTGTTAATCTATTCTGAGCATTTGCATGTTCGTTGTCTACTACGAATATTGAGGGAATATTCAATCCAAAGGCCACCCTTGGAAGTTCCACTGAGTGCTTTGTAATTGCAACTTTGGGTTTATTTTTAAGCACTATTTTTGTTAATTCAATTATCCTCTTTGCAGAGTTTATTAATTTTTCCTCTAAAGTTCTTCCATGATTGCCCACTAATATGGGATCAATAACATAGTCGTATAATTTAACAATATGTTCCAAATTTTTAAATTTTCTAAAGGTTATAAAATAGTCGATATCTTCCCTTTCAAATTTATTTATGAGTTGAGAAAAATAATGAACATGAGGGGAATTAGTAAAATCAATCCATATATCCATGTGATCACCAAAGTGTAAATGTGAACATATCCATTTCATATTAATTAATTTCAAATTATTTAAATAGGTATATATTAATTTCCATTTACTAGAAAAATAAAAAATAATAATTATAATTTCTTAAAAAATTATTTGTAGTGATAAAAAAACTTAGTTTTATAAAAAAATAAAAAATTAATATATGTTTTATCTTGACTACATATATGTTATAAATCCATTATAAGTCTTTTTCTTTTTATTTATTATATTTATTTTTTTAAATTTTTTTATCTTTTAGTTTTACGGCATAATAAATATGTTAAATAGTATAAATATATTAAATAGTGTTATTGTTTATTTAAAATAAAAAATTATATATATAACTTTCTTATAGAATAATATTATTCTTATGTAATATTTAAAGTATTTTTTAATTTTTATTATTATCTATTATATAATCATAGGGGAGATTAATGTATAAAAAGTTGGATGTAATAGAGCATGCTATTTTGCTAAATCCCAAATATATTAAAATATTTCGTAATAGGTTAAAAATAACTCAATCCAAATTAGCCGAAGAAAGTGGCGTTAGCCAGTCCCACTTAAGTATGTTGGAAAAAGGAAAGAGAAAGGCCACTAAATCCCATGCTGCTGCAATAACCTTAGGATTATTAAAGTGTAGTAATATTTGGGATAAGGAGGATCCCATCAATTACCTTCTTGATACCCTCTCATTAATGAAACTTGAATCCACAATTGTAAAGTTTGTAAAGGACCTTATTAAAGGAGATAGCCCCTATAGGAAGTATATTGAAGGATATCCTGTTTTTGTAGTTGATGGAGATTTCTTTACAAACTATTTAAAGGAAAATATCAAGGTAATTGATATAAAAAATGTAAAATTTCTCAGGGGCCGACTAATGGTGGATGGAATATATTCTGATAACCGGGATGTATCTGTATATTTAGATTGTTCAGATATAAGAAGATTAGAAACTAAGATATCAAAATCTATTGAAAAAAAAGTAGTAGTTCAAATATTCCCAAAGGAAGAGATGCCTCCAATATACTCTATCAAAAGGGATGGTATTATAATAAACTGTTGGTAGTTCCCATTTAATAGAATACCATTATGGTGATATTTATGATGGATGTGTATTGTTATATTATTTCAGTTATAATTTCAGTAATTATAGGATTGATTATTAAATTACCACTAAAATTGGATAAAAAATCCTTTGAAGGGAATTTATTCTTTCCCACCATATTTATTGCCTTAGGTTTAACCTCTATTGTTGAGTTTTTATTTGGTTTAAATATTATATTCTCTTTATTTATTGGGTTAATTTCCCCCATATTTTCCAAATATGTAAATATTATATTTCCAGGTGTAAAGTATGGAAGTCATTGAATTAATAAAATTAATATCTGCCTCCATAATCTGTTGGATAAACTTTGTAATTGTGGATATATACTTTGGATTGCCTAAGAAGCCTGGAGTATCTGGTGCAGAAGTAATTGGAAATAAAATAGAGAAAATTGGGGGCAATATTAATGGGGGATACTTTATGGGAAATATTGTATGCTCTCCTGATGCCTCGGCAGGCACACTAATGGCAAGTATTTTTTACTATGTTATGGGATTAAAGGGGGGCCTTATTGCATCAATGTTAATATTTATTGGCAATAGATTGTGCAATGATCCAGGATATGCAGGTACCATTGGAGCAATAACTGCTACAATATTACTATATGCTTTCAGTGGTATAATAGAACCTAAGTACTTTATTGGAGGAATGGTAATAGCAATATTCACAATTCAGGGATTATATCATATAGGGGCATCTAAATTATTGGGAAACTTAGCAAAAAAATTAAGGATGATATAAATGGATATTGTAATGCTATCTGTGGGTATATTATCAGTTATTACTGGATTTAGGATAATCATATCCAGGAGTAAAGCTCAAAAAATGCTCTATGTGTGCTGCCTAAATTTCTGTGTAGCGGCATTGATTGCATTGTATATAAAAAGTCCAATGGGGGCTATTGCTTCAATTGCCTATTTTATAGGTTCCACCATATCCAGTAATGCCATTGCCCATACCATTGGCGAAATGAAAAAAATTAAAGATATTAATGATTAAAAAAATTAAGGAATTAATAAAAATATAATAAAAAAATAAAAAATAAGAAATAAGGGAAATGATTAAAAAAGATTTTATATGCAAGATATTATTAGATACGGTGGTATAATGGAGATTTTACCTTTAGTATCATTTTTTTTGACTGTATTGGGAGGCATAGGTATTATACTTCATACTGATTATTTAGATAAAATAATCATGTTTTCATTTTTGGAGGCAGGTTTAGTTGGTATTATAACTTCATTCTATTATTTGGATGTGGCCATAATTTTCTCAATATTGGTGCCAGTAAGTGCCACAATATTACTTTTAGGATCTTTAAGATATACCCATATTAAGAGATCCAAAAAGAAATATGGTTCAAAACTTCCAATACTTACAAAATAAATAATGGGGAAAAATATGGATTTAATAATATTAACATTGTATTTGGGATATTTTTTGTTAATCCTGGGAACCATTGGAGTTATAACGGGCCCAAAGGTTAATGATCCACTTAATAGGCTATTAAATATAGAGGTTCCATCACTGGGATTAATGCTAATTTTTTTAGCCTACAATCAAACCCTTGCATTAATGACCTATATTGCGATAAATTCAATAATTACCTTAGTATTTGTTAGAACAATAATTAAAAATGGAGAGTTGGAGGCTTAGTATGGACATAGGTAAAATATGGAACTATATCTCAAAACCTGAGGTTGTACCTAGATTGTTTGCGGCATTTCTGTGTTTAATACTGGCCATTGAGTTTTTTGTTCCTACAACATATTATAAAGATCAACTCTATCCTAAGGATATTCCTCAGAGCCAGATATTTAAATCCAGTCTTGCTCCCTATGATAGGGGAGGAGTGCCCCTTATAAAGCCTGCTGATATAAAAACACAGTATCCCCAATTTGAGCCAATAAGGGGTAAAATAACGGCATACCTTACACCTTTATCTCAGTGGCTCAGTGAAAAGACTCCCTACTTTGGAACGACTATTGTATCTACACCAGGGGGAATATTGGATGAAATATTATATTACACTAGGGGAATGGATACCATATTGGAATCATTGACATTGTTGATTTCCTTTATGATATTTAGTTGGATATACTTAAATAGGGAGAGGGTGGAATAATGGACATAGTATCCTACATGTTTGGTAAATCCATTTTTGTGGGAATGATTGTAGGAATACTTTCACTTTATGCAATATCCCGTCAAAAATCTGATTTACATACACTTTTATTGACAGATCTTGTAGAGTGTGCCATGTTAGTGATTATAGCCGCCGTAGGTACTGATTTAGCCGAGGCCCTTATACTTCCAGGATTGGTGGTAGGTCTTGCAGAGGTCTTAGCCGTCTCTGAAATTCTCATATATAGAAATGAAGTGAGAAAAAATAATTTAATGAGCGATAATAAAAAATTGAGATTATTTGAGGAGTTTTTAGCAAAGGAAGAGCCTTATGTTAATACAGATGTAAATTTTAATAAAATGGAAGTAATATATAGCGCTCCAAAATTTATAGGATTCATACTTGTATTATATGGGGCCTTTTTAACAGGCTTTACAGGGGGTGCCGTAATGGCCAGTGGGTTGTTATTCTATCTTTTATCCCAGGGAGCCATAGGTAATGGGGTTTCATTTAATGATATAAAACATAGTTGGGAAGCAATTTCTGGATTTTCAGGTATTATGTGGGCATTCTGGATATTACTTGGATTTGCTGGATTCTTCCTATTTCCAGAACATTATTTATTTTTCTTAGTAATAACAGGCTGTGCCTTGGCACTTAAGGTAGGATCAAAACTTGGATTAATTGGTAGTTTAAGAATATAGGAGTTAATTATGGTGATGTTATGTCATTGAACATAGACTCAATTGCAGGGGTATTTTATGGATATATCCCCTTTGGAGATATTGTATTCTATTTCACAGAATTTTCATTAATAGGTTTTATTATTGCCCTGTTCTTTACTTTGGTAGTCTATCTCACAAAACCTGAAAAACAGTTGGAATTCCAAATAGGGGATTTTGGGGATAAACTTAACTATGTATCCCTGGAAGAGTTGAAGATAAGAAGATTAATGGCGATTGTATGTGGTATCTGCACTGCATTTGCCATGCTTACAGGGGACCTCTTTGATTATGCACTATTTCTTGCAGTAATAGGTATAGCAAATATGGGAATAGTTTCGGCAGTTAAAAAAGAAGGGGTTCTAAGTGCCGCATTTTACTATGGAATAATAGCCATGATATCCACCCTTCCATTATTTGGAGCCTCAGCATTAATATTAGCAAAAACTGGAACATTATCCATACTTGAGTTAGCAAAAAACTCCCATGATCTACTATTTCAAAAAATAATTTATGCTGTAGGTATGGTTGGAGAAACAGGTATTGCTCCATTCTACGCTGCAAAGGCAGAGATGTTTAGGGCTCCAGGGGCCCCCTATATCTTAATGATACATCTTTCATCACTACTAATTATAGTAAGAACTGTTGAAATTATGTTGAATGTTCATTAATTAAGAGTTTTAAGAAAATAACAATTTATAAAAAAACTAAATCAATAAAAAAATAATTTAAATTAATTAAAAAATAAATATCCTTTAAAAATTTAAGATTAGAATTATGAGAGACGGGGGAAAAGTTTAGAGGATGAAAAGATGAAAAAACTCCCCTATAATCTTAATATTTTTAGTGATTATGGGTATCTTAACTCCTACAATGGAGTAGGGTTTATTGAGTGATATTTTATTTTTTATTATTTTTAAGATTTATAATTATGAGAAACTTGAGGGATAATATGACACCTGAGAAAAAAAGCGGAATTATATCCCTAATAATAGGAATAATTGGATTTGCCTGTATAATATTCTACTCTAACAATGTACTATTGATATATTTGGGTACAGCCCTATTCACTCCATTTATGATCTATGGTATAGGTATGATGGTAAATCCCAAAACTAAAAGAAGTGAAGAAGGACGTATTCCATTTAGAGGGTGGTAATATATGGACATAATAATACTAAACAACATATACCATGTTATAGATGCTATTTCCTATGGATTATATGCATTTTTAGTTGGGGGATTATTATTGGGATTCCATAGAAAAATAATAGCCAGGATACAGGGAAGGCCTGGACCTCCAATAATACAATACTTAATTCATACTTTTAAATACTATCTAAAGGAAATATCCATTCCAATAACTGCTGGAAACCCTCTCTATATATTCATGGCTTTAATGGGAATAATGGTATGGCTAACTGCACTTTACTTAGGAGTAGTATTTAAAACCTCTTTATTAATATTGATAGGACTTTATGTACTTCAAAAGATAGTTGAACATGGTTGCGGCCTTAGTAGTGGTTCTCCCTATGGAAAATTAGGGGGAGTTAGAAGTGTATTCTCGGCGGCTGCAGAGGTACCCTTATTTGCTGCAGTGGGTATTATATATATTTTAACCCAATCTTTGATAATAAAGGATATTATATCCTATCAATTATTAAACGGCCCCATTATATTTAAATTACCCTTTGCAGCATTTGCTTTCTTCATACTCCTAATATCTAAGGCTCCAAATAGTCCATTTGGCATAGTTAAAGATAAAAGTATTGTTAGTGGATATATTACGGAACATTTTGGTATTCTTGAATCATTGATATTAATCTCAGATGCAATAGCCTGGTTTGTTCTACTCTGGTTATTTATTGCTGTATTTATTGGCCCAATAGTAATACTAAACCCCCTATTAACCTTAATTGGAATGGTAATTTTAACTTTTATTATATCTATAATATGTGCTTTAACGCCCCTATTAACTCCTAATCACTCAGTTATGCTTCAAATATTAATCACAGCACTAGTTATTATAGATCTGCTACATAAATCAGCTACAATTTAACTATGATAAAAAATAGATAAAAGTAATATTTTAATATATATAATTATTTCAACATATTGATTATTTCAATATAATTGTTTTAATTATTTGGTGATATTATGAAATCCCATAATAATGTTATGAAAAAATACCTGGATTTCTTAATAATTTCTATTATTTTTATGTTGGGGGTTATAGGCCTAATATATTATTTACAAGGGAGTTTAAATGTAATCTATGCCTTAGTAATTTTCTTAGGGGCTCTATTTACCTTAATTATTATTAGGATGTATCCAAAATATATGGCAAAAATCATGGAAAAATTAGAGATATTTTTTATGATTTTGGTTTTTATTGGGATGCTATACTTAGGATATACTATTTATGCAACAGGGGTGTTTGTGTAACACTATATGGCTATTTAATTTAAATAAAAGAGGATTTGGTGATTTTATGAATGTGGTGCCCTATAGCATGCTGTACTGTGTAATATCCCTTGTAATAGGGGGGTTTTTAGGACTATCCTATAGCTATAATAGGTATACTCAACCCTATGTTGAAGGAGGTATTGATAAATTGGCATTAATATGCTCCATATTTGGAGGATTGCTGTTCTTAGTGGATTTACCCTATAATCTAAATTATCCAATGGCATGTCTTTTATTGGGCATACCCTTTGGTATGAGGCCAGGATATGGCAACATAGAACTAATTATTGGGATATTTATTGCCATAATTGGCTATTTAATTAAAATTTGGGGGATATTATGAAATTAAATATATCAGAAATAGATAAAACCCAATATAGTGGCTCTTTGGAGCAGAAGTACAATATAATTAAGAATAACAGATATATAATGGAGGAAGTTATTGTCCCAATTGCAAAAGCCCTAAAATTGCCTTTGGAGGAGGTTGTTGATATATTTGTAAAAAAATACGATGGTGTTGCACTTTATGAATCCCATGCCTTTGCAGAACAGGCTAAAATGGCTTGTTTGGGAAGAAGGGTAGATGTGGATTTGGGATTATGTTGGATATCTGATTTTTATGAGTTAATATCAAAAAAAGAGGCTGATCTTATAAGGAAAAAGGTAGTTGAAGATACTCTAATGAGAGGCATACCCTATAAAAAAGCCTTGGAAAAGGGGAGATTATTACTTGTTGAACTTTTAAAGTAGTTTGGAGGAAAAAAATGATTAAGGAGTTTTTTAGGAAAAGATCAATAAATGTTTGTATTGTAAATACAGGAGGATGCAATGGATGTGATATAGAATTGGTGTCCCTTCTTGCTTCAAGGTATGATATTGAGCAGTATGGAATATATGTCCATAACAATCCAAGGGAGGCTGATGTATTATTAGTTTCTGGACCTGTTACATTGCCCTGGAAAAATAGATTAAAGGAGTTATATGAAAAAACTCCTGAGCCAAAGATTGTAGTAGCCGTAGGAGCCTGTGCCTTAAGTTGTGGCATATTTAAAGAAGGTAATGTATGCGGTCCAGTGGATAAAATAATCCCAGTGGATGCAACAATACCAGGTTGTCCTCCAAGACCCTCTGAAATAATCCAAGCCATATTAAAGGTAGCACCTATTGCACTATCCAAAAGAGAAGAACATCTTAAAAAGATAGCAAGTGAAAATTAAAGGAGAGATGTATATTATTAATTAAACTAAATAAATAAAATTTAATAAATTAATTAAAATTAATAAATCAATTGAAATTAATAAATTATGATTTATAAATTAATTAAAATATATTTTAAAGACCCATTAAAACTATTAGAATCCTATTAAAAACCCTTAAAAACGTGATATTATGAATGTAGTTCCCTTAGGACCAATAAATCCAATATTTAAAGAACCCATACGTATAAAACTTATAGTTGAAGGTGAAACTGTATTGGGAGCAGAAATTGAAATGGGATATGTCCATAGAGGTATTGAAAAAATAATGGAAGGAAAACATTATTTAAAAGGAATATATCTTGCTGAAAGGGTATGTGGTATTTGCTCCTATATCCATACCTGGACATTTGCAGAGTGCATTGAACATATATCCAATATTGAAGTTCCAGATAAAGCAAGGTATTTAAGAGTCCTAACTACAGAACTTGAAAGAATCCATAGTCATTTAATAGCCATTTCAGTTTATGGATTGTCTATTGAACATGAAACATTTGGAATATGGTGTTTAAATACCAGGGAACATGTAATGGATTTATTGGAGACTATAACTGGAAATAGAATCAACATGGGGTTTAATGTAGTTGGGGGAGTTAGACAGGATATAAATAAGGAAATGATTGACAAGATATATAAAAAATTGGAAGAACTTAGAAATGATATGAAAAATATATTAGAGATATATAATACTGGCCCTTTGATAAATTTGAGGGGTAGGGGTGTTGGTGTTATCGGATACAAAGAAATAATGAAAACAAGGGCTGTTGGACCCGTAGCCAGGGCTTCTGCATTACCTGAAAGTGATTGGAGATTGAGGCATCCCACCTATAAGGAACTTAAATTTAAACCTGTATGGGCTAAAGAGGGGGATAACTCAGCCAGGACATTGGTTAGAATAAAGGAAATACTTGCAAGTATTGATTTAATTGAGAAAATACTTGAACTTTATCAGGAAAGTACTGGGGCAGTGAGAAATAGAGTCAATATAAAGGGAGGATCTGGAGAGTGGAAAAATGAAGCCCATAGAGGGGAAGTTACCTATAAAATATCCTTAACAGATGGGGGAATAATTAAAAGAATAATAATTAGAAGCCCTTCAGTTATGAATCTTGAAGCCTATAAATACATGTTGAAAACATGTCCTACAGTTTCAGATGCCGTTACAACATATATATCAATAGATCCCTGTATATCCTGTACTGAAAGAACCATAGTGTTAGTAGATAAAAAAACTGGAAAAACTAAGCCTTATTCCTTTAAATAGAAGGGGGTTAAATGATTAAGGATCATTGAGGGATTAAAATATTAATTAAAAAATAATAATTGAGAAAGGTAAAAAATTAAAAAGGCAAAAAACAAAGGAAAAAGAAAATAATAAAATTATAATTTCAATAATTCTCCATTATTATTTAAAGGGTTAAAATTAGGATGTGGGAGTATGGCCTCAGCAATATGGTATTTGTATGAACTTACAAAGAAGAAATTTATTAAAAAATTTTTAAATGCTAAAACGGATAAGGAATATACTCTACCTCCAAAAAGATATAGGAAGGTACCTCCTACTGTAGTTTATCCTGAAAAATGTATAAGTTGTGGGGCATGTGAAGGTTCCTGCCCTTCATTTGCCATAGAGATGGTTTATTGTGAGGAGTTCAGTAAAAAAATTCCTATGATAGATATAGGGGCCTGTATAAGTTGTGGAAATTGTGTAGAATCCTGTCCCACTAAGGTATTAAACATAGGGAATCTAATAGAAGAAATTGGAAGTTTGCCTTGGAATGTTCCCAAATATACCAACTTAATAATTGACGAGGAACTGTGTGTAAATTGTGGCTCCTGTAAATTGGCATGTCCAATTGATGTAATTGAATATGATGGTATTACTCATGTTATTGATTTGAATAGTTGTATTGGATGCAAAAAATGTATAGAGGCCTGTCCTGTAGAGGGTGCAATAAAAACCTATGATGAGGCCCTATTAAAATCCAAAATTGAACTATGTTATAAATTAAAATTCAATAGAATGATAAAGGAAGGTGAAAATGGCGATAGTGTTAAAAATAAGATCCCTGAGGTTCCAAGGATAGTAAAAAGTTTATGCATATCCTGTGAAAATTGTGTTGATGTATGTTCTGGAAGTATTGATTTAAATAATCATAGGGTAGTGGAGTGTATTCAATGTGGAGATTGTATAGAGGTTTGTCCAACAGAATCTATGAGAATAGGAGAGATTCCAAAAGTCTCTAAAATAAAGGATAAATGCTATATTATCTACGAAGATAAGTGTATAGGTTGTAGAATATGTTATAAATCCTGTAATGTTGAAGATGCCATATTCATATCCCGTGAAACTAGATTGCCCTATATAAACCCAGATAAGTGTGTTAGGTGTGGTTTATGCTTTAGGGAATGTCCTGTTGAGGCCATAGGTTTAACAGATAAAGAAGATACTCTAAGAATATACAATATAAGAAGAGCAAAAGATAGATTCCTATCCCTGATTAAGAAGGATTTAGATGAGTTTTCCAAAAAATATGTTTTCTCAAAAAGTGATTTATTAAAATTCAGTGAGAATAAAGTTGAGGAATTGTTAAAAAAATAAATTATAAATTAAATAATAAAAAAATAATAAAAATAAAAAATTAATAAAATTTAATTAAATAAAAAAATAAATGTTATGTTACTATCTAAAATAAAAAAAGATGGTTTTATGCCTTTGGAAATAATATCAACTGAAGATATCATAAAGGGACACTTTAAGGATAAGAATTTGAATAGTATAGATTTAACCTTGGATGAAAAAATCATTAAAAAAAGAATAGGTATAGATAACGAAAAATGCATAACCTGCAATGTGTGTGTGGAAGTTTGTCCCTTAAAGATTATATCATCCAATATCCCATCCTCTCCAAAAATAAACCATAAAAAGTGTGTCTATTGTTTCTCCTGCGTAGAAACCTGTCCTGTTAAGGCCATATCTATTAAATATCTTATAGGAAGAATAGTAAAAAACTATCTAATAGTTAATAGTCATGGAAAAAATGAGGAATTAATATACAACAACAAAAAATGTATTATGTGCCTTGCATGTAAAAAGAACTGTCCATTTGGAGTAATATATGAATCTGAAGGTAGAATTAAATTTGATATGAAAAAATGTACTTTATGTGGGTATTGTGGATACCTATGCCCACCAAATGCCATAGATTTTAAGGGACCTATTAAATAATTGTTTAATCTTGGTGGTTTTTATGATTACTATAAAAAAACCTATTAAGGACATTTTATCTAGTATTTCTCAGGAGTTGTCCCTTGAAAGTGAGGAAGTATATAATATAATAAAGGAAATAAATAAAATGTCTGAAAAATACATCCATATAACTCCAAAGAAATGTATAAGATGTGGATTGTGTTATGATGAATGTCCAGTGGATGCCATATCAAAACCCACTATGAGAAATCCTGCTGAGATAATTCCTGATAAGTGTGTAAATTGTGAGATATGTGCTAAAACCTGTCCTGTGGATGCCATAATTGTTTTGAATGGTAAAGCCTTTATTGAAGGAAAGGAAATAATCTATCAATTAAGAGAAGTTGAAGTGGATCATAGAACTGTTAGATTAAAAAATTACAATATAGATTTGGAAAAATGTGTAAAATGTGGAGTATGTGGAAGATTTTGCCCAACTGGCGCAATAACTGTAGAAAGAAAAAAAAGTTTTAATGTGGATTTAAATCTATGTATTGGATGTAGGGCCTGTGAAAGAGTATGTCCAAGAAAGGCTATAAAGGTTGAAAATGAATTGGGAAAGATTCCTTTTAATAAAGAGATTACTGTGGATAATGATAAATGTGTAAAGTGTCTTGTATGTATCTCTGAATGCCCTATTAATATTATAAAGGAAATAGATATAGGTGTGGAAATAGATAAGGAATCCTGCATATTCTGTGGAAAATGTAAAAAAGTTTGTCCAGTTCATGCAATTAAAATTAAAAAAATAAATAATAATTTTAAAGAGGGGATTTTATGAAGGTAAAGGATTTAATGGATATTCAATTTTTAAAACTATATAAGGATTACTCTGTTAAAAAAGCCATTGATCTAATGTATAAAAAAAAGAGATACAGTGCTCCAGTTTTAGATAAAGAGGATAAATTAATAGGGTGGGTAATGGCAATTGATTTGGCAATTGTTGAAGATAGATCCATTCCAGTATCAAAAATTATGCATCCTCTTGAGGATACAGTTGTAGTGTATGAGAATGATCCTGCCAGGGAGGTAGTTTTAAAGTTTGTTAAATATAAGGTTATGAGCATACCTGTTTTAAATAAAGGGGGTAAAATAGTAGGAATGGTTAGAAACTGCGATATTACAAAGACTCTTGCTCATTTATATGATATTCCAGTTTATAAGTTATTTAAAATATTGGAAAAGGAACTAAATGGCGTAACCTGGAGAGAACTTATGGAGGCTGCGGCCAGGGTTACAAAAAACACCACTGGAGAGGTTATTTCTCCAGAGGAGTATGAAAAGAGAATAATGAATACAACATTTGGTCAGGCTCTATGGGCCTGTGGGGGATTGGAGAAATTTTTTGCTGGTTTAATAAAAATAGGGGAGATTGTTATTGCCAGAAAGATTGCCAGGGCAAGATAAAATAATATTAAAAAATAAAAATAAATAAAAAATATAATTAAAATTATTTTAAAA